>CAYXZN010000147.1:0-5806 GCA_964469325.1 uncultured Steroidobacteraceae bacterium | reverse complement strand
AGGTCGCGGACGCGGTCGACGATCACCTGCAGGACGCGGTCGAGGTCGAGATGCACGGAGATCTCGCGCACCGCCGCGTCGAGGGCGGCGAGCTGCTGGGCCGAGCGGCGGGCCTGCTCCACGGGATCCACGGCAGCTACAGCCTACGGCGGGCCGGCGATCGGCGGCCGCATGAGGATGCCGCGGTCTGCTAGGGTTGCCGGCAACCCGAGTAGCCGAGGTCGCCGTGCGCGTCAGACGCCTGCCCGTCGCCGCCGCGCTGGCCGGGGTGCTGGTCCTGCTGGTGGCCGCTCCCGCGGCCGCATTCGAGCTGAGCACCCCGTGTAACCTCGCCCTCGAGTCGACCACCGAGGGCGGTCAGCCGCTCGACGGCGCCAGCGGCCGCGGTCCCGGAGGCACCTACGAGGATCCCTTCATCATCGACTGGGAGGGGACGGTGAGCTACGTCGGGGACACCGGCGGGCAGGTGATCATGGATCACACCTGGCACATCGACGTCTTCCTGATTCCCACTCCACTGCGCGGCGGCGACCCGAACCGGGGAGGCGACCAGGACGCCGAGGACACCGTGGACGTCAGCGACAACGCCCCGTTCAAGTTCTCCGGCCTCTACTTCGTCTCGGGCGACATCACCGGGGAGGGCGGATCCTGCTCGGGGAGCGGATGGTTCAAGCTCGACGAGAGCCCGTGGGAGACGGTCGGCTTCTGGACGGCGGTGGCGGTCGCCCTGATCGGGCTGCTGCTCATCGCCTGGTCGCTGCCGACCAGGAGGCCGGTTCCGGCATGATCGCCCGACACCCGATTCGCGGCCTGCTCGGTGGCCTGGTGCTCGGCATCGGTCTCGCGCTGGCGATGGTCCAGGCCAGCATGGTCCCGTTCGGCGAGGCGACGGTGCTCGTCGTCCTGGTGGTCGCCACCCTCCTCGGCCTGCTCGTCTCGCTCCTCGTTCCCGCCCGCCGATAGCGGCGGATAGCGAACAGTTGTTCTAGTCGGGCGGCGAGGATAGACTTCGGCGGTGACGCCGGATCCCCTGGCCCCGTTCTCCGAGCCGACCCGCGCCTGGTTCACCGAGACGTTCGACGCCCCGACCCCGGCGCAGTCGGCGGGCTGGCCCGCCATCAGCCGCGGCCGCCACACCCTCATCCACGCGCCGACCGGCTCGGGCAAGACCCTGTCCGCCTTCCTGTGGTGCCTGGACCGCCTGATGGCCGACCCCGATGACCGAGCCGATGCGGCCGTCACTCCCGGCGTCCGAGTCCTGTACGTCAGCCCGCTGAAGGCGCTCACCTACGACGTCGAGCGCAACCTGCGCGCGCCGCTGGCCGGCATCCGCCGCACCGCGGAGCGGATGGGCCGTCCGGTGCGCGACGTCCGGGTCGCGGCCCGCACCGGCGACACGCCGGCCGAGGCCCGGCGGGCCTTCGCCAAGGATCCGCCCCAGGTCCTGGTCACCACGCCCGAGAGCCTCTACCTGCTGCTCACCAGCCGGGCCCGCTCAACGCTCGAGACGGTGGAGCAGGTGATCGTCGACGAGGTGCACGCCCTGGCCGGATCGAAACGCGGCGCCCACCTCGCCCTGTCGCTCGAGCGGCTGGGGGCGCTGGTTGAGCGCTCCGGGCGTCCGGCCCCGCGGCGGATCGGGCTGTCGGCGACCCAGCGCCCGCTGGACGCCATCGGCGCCTTCCTGGCCGGAGCCGGGCCGGACCGCCAGGTGGAGCTGGTCGACGTCGCCAGCCGCAAGCCGCTCGACCTGGAGATCGTGGTGCCGGTGGAGGAGATGGGCAGGATCGGCGAGCTGGTCGAGACGGCCGAGCGGGCCGGTCCGGCCGCGGGCCCCGAGGCGCGCGTCTCGATCTGGCCGGCCATCCACCCCCGACTGCTGGAGCTGATCCGTGCCCATCGGTCCACCCTCATCTTCGTGAACTCGCGCCGGCTGGCGGAGCGGCTGGCCGGGCGCCTCAACGAGCTGGCCGGCGAGGAGTTGGTGCGGGCGCACCACGGCAGCCTGGCCCGCGAGCAGCGGCTGCTGGTGGAGGAGCAGCTGAAGGCGGGGAGCCTGCCGGCGCTGGTGGCGACGTCGAGCCTCGAGCTCGGCATCGACATGGGCGCGATCGACCTGGTGGTGTGCGTGGAGTCGCCCCCGTCGGTCGCCAGCGGCCTGCAGCGCATCGGCCGGGCGGGGCACCGGGTGAACGAGCCGTCGGTGGGGAAGATCTTCCCCAAGTACCGCGGCGACCTGCTGGAGGCGGCGGTGGTCGCGCGGCGGATGCGCGAGGGCCTAATCGAGGAGACGAGGGTGCCGCGCAACCCGCTGGACGTGCTCGCCCAGCAGCTGGTGGCGATCACCGCCGTGGAGACGTGGCGGGTGGACGACCTGCACGCCCTGGTCACGCGTGCCGACAGCTTCCGCTCGCTGTCGCGCGAGCAGCTGGTCGGGGTGCTGGAGATGCTCGCCGGGCGGTACCCGGCGGAGGAGTTCGCCGAGCTGCGCCCCCGGGTCGTCTGGGATCGGGAGGCCGATACGGTCCAGGCGCGCAACGACGCGCGGGTGGTGGCCATCACCTCCGGCGGCACCATTCCAGATCGCGGCCTCTACGGCGTCTTCCTGCCCGGCGATGGGGACCGTCCCGGGCGCCGGGTCGGCGAGCTGGACGAGGAGATGGTGTACGAGAGCCGCGTCGGCGAGACGTTCGTGCTCGGCGCGTCGACCTGGCGGATCGAGGAGATCCGTCCCGACCGGGTGGTCGTCACGCCCGCCCCCGGCGAGCCCGGCAAGCTGCCGTTCTGGCACGGGGACGCGGTGGGGCGCCCGGTCGAGCTGGGGCGGGTCATCGGCGCCACCCTGCGGGAGCTGGAGACGTTGCCGGTGGAGCAGGCCACCGCCCGGCTGCGGGAGCGGTACGGGCTCGACGAGCTGGCGGCGCGCAACCTGGCCGGCTACGTGGCCGAGCAGCGCGAGGCCGACGGCGCGCTGCCCACCGACCGGGCGGTGGTGGTCGAGCGGTTCCGCGACGAGCTGGGCGACTGGCGGGTCTGCCTGCTGACGCCATTCGGTGGCCGGGTGCACGCGCCGTGGGCGATGGCGCTCGAGGCCCGTCTCAGGGAGGGCTGGGGGCTGGACGTGCAGACCATCTGGTCCGACGACGGGATCGTGGTCCGGCTGTCGGAGGGGCTCGGCGAGGACGGGCCGGGAGCGGGACGGATCGAGGAGGCGCTCCTGCTCGACCCCGACGAGGTCGAGGAGCTGCTGACGGCGGAGCTGGGCGGCAGCGCCCTGTTCGCCGCGCGATTCCGGGAGAACGCGGCGCGGGCGCTGCTGCTGCCGCGCCGCCGCCCGGGCCAGCGGACGCCGCTGTGGATGCAGCGCCAGCGGGCCGCCGACCTGCTCTCGGTGGCGTCCCGCTACGGCTCCTTCCCGGTGATCCTGGAGACGTACCGGGAGTGCCTGCGCGACCTGTTCGATCTGTCCGCACTCAAGGAGGTGCTGGCCGGGATCCGGTCCCGGCAGGTCCGGGTGGTGAGCGTCGAGACCCGGACCGCCTCGCCCTTCGCCGGCTCGCTGCTGTTTGATTACATCGGCAGCTTCATGTACGAGGCCGATGCGCCCATGGCCGAGCGCCGCGCTCAGGCGCTCGCCCTCGACCGCGAGCGGCTGGCCGAGCTGCTCGGCGCCGACGAGCTGCGCGAGCTGATCGACCCCGACGCCCTGGCCGGCCTGGAGCTGGAGCTGCAGGCGCTCGCGCCGACGCGCCGGGCACGGTCGTTAGACGGGGTGCACGACCTGCTGCGGCGGCTGGGCGACCTGCGGCCGGACGAGGTCGCCGCTCGCTCTGTCCCGGGGCTCGACGCGGCGACCGCGCTGGCGCAGCTCGGGACGGACCGTCGCGCGGCACCGGTCCGCATCTCCGGCGAGGAGCGCTGGGTGGCGATCGAGGACCTGGCCCGTTACCGCGACGCGCTCGGAGTAAGCCCGCCGCCAGGGGTCGCGGACCTGTGGCTGGAGCGGACCGGCGGCGACGATCCCATGGACGCACTGCTCGTCCGCTGGGCGAGGACCCACGTGCCCTTCACCGCCGCCGAGCCGGCCCACCGCTGGGGAGTTGCGGTCGACGGCGTCGAGCGACGGCTGGGTGCTCTCGTGGCGGCCGGCCGGCTGCTGGAGGGCGAGTTCCGACCCGACGGCGCCACCCGCGAGTTCACCGACCCCGAGGTGCTGCGCTCGTTGCGCCGGCGCTCGCTGGCACGTCTCCGCCGCGAGGTGGAACCGGTGCCGGTCGAGGCGCTCGCCCGGTTCCTGCCGGCGTGGCACGGGGTGGGGGCCGCCGCGAGCGGCCTGGACCGGCTGCTGGAGGTGGTCGCCCAGCTGGAGGGAGTGCCGATCCCGGCCTCGATCCTCGAGCGCGACGTCCTGCCCAGGCGCGTCCGCGACTACGCCCCGCGGCTCCTCGACGAGCTCGGCGCCTCGGGCGAGGTGGTGTGGGTCGGGCGCGGCGCGCTGGGCCGGGACGACGGGCGGGTCGCACTCTACCGTCGCGAGCGGGTCGAGCTGCTGGCCGCGGCAGGGGACGTGTCCGGTGACGAGCGGCCCGCAGGGGAGCTCCACGACCGGGTGCGCGAGCACCTCGCCCGCCGCGGAGCCTCCTTCTTCCGCGACCTGAAGGCCGCGGTTCCCAGCCGCCTCGGCGACGACGAGCTGCTGGACGCGGTGTGGGACCTGGTGTGGGCCGGCGAGGTGACCAACGACACGTTCGCGCCGCTGCGTGCCCTGTCGCTGCCGCGCTCCCGCTCCCCGCGCGCACGGGCCCCGCGTCCCGGACGCCTGGTGGCGCTGGGACCGCCGCGCGCGGCCGGCCGCTGGTCGCTGGTGGCCGAGCTGGTGGGGGAGGCGCGGAGCCCCACCGAGCGGGCCCACGCGCTCGCCGCGGCGCTGCTGGAGCGGCACGGCGTCGTTACGCGCGAGGGGGTCCTCGGGGAGTCGGTGACCGGCGGGTTCGCGGCCGTCTACCCGGTGCTGAAGGCAATGGAGGAGGCCGGGCGCGTCCGTCGCGGCTACTTCGTCGAGGGCCTGGGTGGCGCCCAGTTCGCCCTGCCCGGGGCGGTGGACCGGCTCCGCGCGGTCCGCGAGGTCGACTCGTCGACCGAGCCGATCATCCTGGCGGCGGCAGATCCGGCGCAGCCGTACGGAGCGGTGCTGCCGTGGCCGAGGGGCGACGCGGATCGGCGCCTGCCCCTGACCCGGAGCCCGGGCGCATACGTCGTGCTGGTGGCGGGTGCCCCGGCGCTGTACGTGGAGCGGGGCGGCCGGGGGCTGCTGACGCTGCCGGCGATCTCCGACCCGGCCACGGCGGAGTCGGCCCTCGGCGCGCTGCCCAGCCTGGTCGCTCCCGGCGGCCCGTTCCGCGAGCTGCGGTTGGAGCGCATCGACCGAGAGCCGGTGGACGCGTCTGCCCTGTCGGCTCAGCTGCTGGCGCTCGGCTTCCGCCGCTCGTTCCGGGGGCTGCTGCTGCGGGGTTGAGGCCGGCCTCGGCCGCGGGCGGGAGGCCCGGGGCACACAAAAACGCCCCGGAGAAACCACGTAACCGTTGATGCAATCTCTGGTCCGCCGGCTCCTCCGGGACAGCCCCTAGGTTAGGCGACCGGGGCGCTTCCGCCAATAGGGTTTGTCCACGACTTGCTGCCCCTAACCGCCACTTATCCACCACCAGTCCACACTCGCGGTCATCGGCCGGGTGGTAGCGGAAGGTGAGGCCGTCGACGACGAGGATCGGCTCGGCCATCTGCGGCTCAGGGGGAGATCGGCTCGAGT
>CAYXZN010000146.1:0-5830 GCA_964469325.1 uncultured Steroidobacteraceae bacterium | reverse complement strand
GCACCGAGCGCCTGCCGGCGGTCTTCGACCCGTTGCAGTCGACCCAGGTCTTCGCCCACTTCGAGCTGACCAAGGGCGACCTGGACGCCGGGTTCGCGGAGGCCCACCTGGTGGTCGAGGGCGAGTACCGAGTCGGCCACCAGGAGCAGCTGTACATCGAGAACCAGGCCATGGTCGCCGTGCCCCGCCCCGACGGTGGGGTGACCGTCCACGGCTCGCTGCAGTGCCCGTACTACGTCCACAAGGCCCTGAAGCGGGCGCTGCGGGTGGGCGACACTCAGGCGGTGGTGGTCCAGACCGAGACTGGCGGCGGCTTCGGCGGCAAGGAGGAGTATCCCTCGATGATCGCCCTCCACGCCGCGCTGCTGGCCCGGAAGGTCGGCAAGCCGGTGCGGATGATCTACGACCGCCACGAGGACATCAGCGCCACCACCAAGCGCCATCCGGCCATCGTCCGCCACCGGACCGGGGTGACCCGCGACGGGCGACTGGTGGCCCAGGACGTCGAGGTGGTCATGGACGGCGGGGCCTACTGCACGCTGACGCCGGTCGTGCTCAGCCGCGGCACCATCCACGCCGGCGGGCCGTACCGCTGCGACAACGTCCGCATCCGCTCCCGGGCGGTGGCGACCAACACCGCGCCCAACGGCGCCTTCCGCGGCTTCGGGGCGCCGCAGACCGAGTTCGCGGCGGAGGTGCACGTCAGCCGGATCGCCGAGGCGCTGGAGCTCAGCCCGCTCGAGGTCCGGCGCCGGTGGGCGTACCGCGACGGCGACGAGACGCCCACGCACCAGGTGCTGCGCGAGGGCGTGGCGGCCATCGACGTGCTGGAGGCGGCGGCGGAGGCGTCGGACTTCGAGCAGCTCCGCCGCTGGACCGCCGCGGCCCGCCGGGAGCGCGACACGGATCCCGGCCGCCACCGTACCGCACCGGGCGTCGGGATCGCGCTGGCCTGGCACGGGGCGGGTTTCACCGGCTCGGGCGAGGTGAAGCTGGCCAGCGTCGCCTCGCTGGAGCTGACCGCCGAGGGCCGGATCCGGATCCTGACCGCCTCCACCGAGATGGGCCAGGGCACCAAGACCATCTTCCCGCAGCTGGTGGCGCGCGAGCTCGGCGTCGAGTACGAGCAGGTCGAGATCGTCCAGCCCGACACGTCGGTCGTCCCCGACTCCGGCCCCACCGTCGCCAGCCGCACCGCCATGGTGGTGGGCGGGCTGCTCATCAAGGCCGCCTGGCGACTGCGCACCCGGGTGGAGGCCGATACCGGCCTGTCGTTCGCCGATGGCCACCGCGCCTACGCCGATGAGCACGGCCCGCTGCGGATCGACGAGCGCTTCGAGCCCTACCCGGGCGTCAACTTCGACGACGAGACCTACACGGGCGACGCCTACCCCGCCTACGGCTGGGCCTGCGCGGTGGCGCGGGTGGAGGTCGACCTCGACACCGGCGAGGTGGCGGTGCGCGACGTGGTCAGCAGCGACGAGATCGGCGCCGTCATCCACCCCGTCCTCGCCGAGGGCCAGGTCGAGGGCGGGACGCTGCAGGCGGTCGGCTACGCCACCATCGAGGAGATCAAGCTGGTCGACGGCCGCTACCTGAACGACCGGCTGGCCACCTACCTGATCCCGACCTCGCTCGACGCGCCTCGCATTCGCTCGATTCTGCTGGAGCGGCCGTTCGCGGGCGCGCCGCACGGCGCCAAGGGGGTCGGCGAGCTGCCGATGGACGTGCCGGCGGCGGCGGTGGTGGCGGCCGTCCACGACGCGACCGGGGTCTGGATCCACGACCTGCCCGCCACACCGGAGCGCGTGATCGCGGCCCTGGCCGGCGGCACGCCGCCGCCCCCGCCGGGGATCAGCCAGCCGATAGCCCCCCAGGGCGACATCGCCAACGAAGAGGCGCCGGCCCAGGGCAGCGACCCCCGTCCCGACGCGCCCACCGACCCCCAGCCGTTCCGCGCGCCGACCGGCGAGGACCAGTGGTGAGCTACCGGCTGCTGGTGAACGGCGAGCCGGTCGAGGCCGAGGTGCCGGGCATGCGGCGCCTGCTCGACGTGCTGCGCGAGGACCTGGGGCTGACCGGCACCAAAGAGGGCTGCGGCGAGGGCGAGTGCGGGGCGTGCAGCGTCCTGCTCGACGGGGAGGTGGTCGACTCCTGCATGGTGCCGGTCTGCCAGGCCGATGGGCACGCGGTGCTGACCGTGGAGGGGCTGGCGCGCGAGGGCCGGCTGAACGAGCTGCAGCAGGCGTTCTGGGAGACGGGCGGCGCGCAGTGCGGCATCTGCACCCCCGGCATGCTGATCGCCGGCGAGGCCTTCCTGGCCTCCGATGCCGAGGCGACCGACGAGGCGATCCGGGAGGGGATCGCCGGCAACCTGTGCCGCTGCACCGGCTACACCAAGATCATCGACGCCATCGCGCTCGCCGCCGAGCGGCGACGCGCCGGCGCCTGACGGTGCCCTGAGCGATGCCGCCACCGCCGGTCGAGCCGCCTGTCGAGTCGCCGGTCGACCTGGACGCCGCCTACGGGCTGCTGGCGGAGGGCGGCTGGCGGCCGATCGCCGGCGGCACCGACCTGCTGGTCCAGCTCACCGGCGAGCTGGGGCCGCCGCCGGAGCGCTGCCTCGACCTGTGGCGGCTCGACGAGCTGCGCGGGATCGCCGTGGACGACGGCGCTCTGGTGCTGGGCGCGCTCACCACCTACACCGACATCCGCCGCTCCCCGCTGGTGGCGGAGCTCGTGCCATCTCTGGCCGAAGCCGCCGCCACCATCGGCGCGGCCCAGATCCAGAACCGCGGCACGATCGGTGGCAACGCGGTCAACGCCTCGCCGGCCGGCGACACGCTGCCGCTGCTGCTCGCCGCCGAAGCGCAGCTGGTGGCCGGCAGCGCCCGGGGCGAGCGTGCCATCCCCGCCGACCAGTTCTGGGCCGGCTACCGCCGCACCGCCCTGGCCGACGACGAGCTCCTGCTCCGGGTGCGCATCCCGATCCTCGGCGATCGGAAGGTGCGGTTCCGGAAGGTCGGCACCCGGCGCGCCCAGGCGATCAGCAAGGTGGTGATGGCACTCGCCTGGCGGTCCGATGAGGCCGCCGGGGGCGATGGGGCCTGGCGAGACGTGCGTCTCGCCCTCGGCTCAATAGCGGCCACGCCCGTCCGCGCGCACCAGACGGAGCACGTCCTCGAGGGCAGGCCGCCCACCGCCGAGACCGCCGAGCGGGCGGTCGAGGCGCTCTCCGCGGAGATCCATCCCATCGACGACGTGCGCTCCACCGCTGACTACCGGCGCGCGGTGGCCGGACGGGTGCTGCATCGGCTCATCCGCGAGGAGGGTGGCTGGTGAGCGACCGGCCGTTGCCGCAGGCGCGGGTCTTCGCATCGGCGTCGGAGTTCCGGGCGTGGCTGGAGGAGAACCACGACAAGGCCGCTGAGCTGTGGGTCGGCTACTACAAGAAGGGGGTCCCGAAGACGGCCATGACCTATCCCGAGTCGGTGGACGAGGCGCTCTGCTTCGGCTGGATCGACGGGCTGGCGCGGCGGATCGACGACGAGGTGACCGCCCTCCGCTTCACGCCGCGACGGCGGGGCAGCAACTGGAGCGCGGTGAACCTCGAGCGCTTTGAGCGTCTGGACCGCCAGGGCCGCGTCCAGCCCGCGGGGCGGCGCGCGTTCGAGGATCGGCGGCAGGACGACTCGCCCTACTCGTACGAGAACGCGCCGCGCCAGCTGTCGCCCGACTACGAGGCGCAGCTGCGGGCCAACGCCGATGCCTGGCGGCACTGGCAGAGCCGGCCGCCGGGCTATCGGCGCCAGGCGAGCTTCTGGGTGATGAGCGCCAGGCGCGAGGAGACGCGCCTTCGCCGCCTGGCGGCCCTGATCGCGGACTCGGCCGCGGAGCGGCCGATCAAGCCGCTCTCGTACTGAGCGCGGCTACTCCTCCGTGCGGACGTCGATCGCGCGCGGCCCGCGCGGGTTCGACTCGATGTTGAAGCTCACCTTCTCGCCGCCGACCAGCCGGTCAAAGTCGACCGCCTCCGACAGCCCGTCGCGGTGGAAGAAGTAGTCCTTCCCGTCCTCGCCGGTGATGAATCCGAATCCGCGGTCACTGATGACCTTCTTGACTGTCCCGGTTGCCACGTTGGCTCACTCCTTCAGATGCGGTGACGCTCGAACCGCACCACGCGCGCAGTCGGAGGTCATCGGCGCCAGTCTACACCGACCCGATTCACCGCCGGCACGCGGTCAGGCCAGCGAGCGGCGCAGGAAGCGGCCGTGCCCGCGGCGGCCCACGAACTCACCCTCCCGGACGATCACCTCGCCCCGCGACAGGACGGCGCGCACGGCGCCGCGCACCGCCATCCCCTCGAAGGGTGTGTAGTCGCTGGTATGGTGCAGGTCGGTGGCACGGATCGTCCGCCGGGCCGCGGGATCGAACAGCACCAGGTCAGCGTCGCGGCCGACCTCCACCGCCCCCTTGGAGGGCATCCCGAACAGGCGAGCCGGCGTCGTCGACAGCACCTCGACCATCCGCTCCACCCCGATCCTCCCCGCCACCACCCCGGTCGAGAAGACCACCGACAGCAGCGTCTCGATCCCCGGCGCGCCGTTGCTGACCTGCGGGAAGGGGGGCGCGGGCAGCCGCTTCTCGACGCCCAGCCGGTCCGGCACGTGGTCGCTGCCCACCACGTCGAGCCCGTTCCCGACAACTCCCAGCCACAGCGCCTCGCGGTCCGCGGCCGGGCGCAGGGGCGGCGAGATCAGGCAGCCGATCGCCTCCGCCTCCTCGGCGCGGTACCGGTCGTCGGTCAGGGCCAGGTAGTGCGGGCAGGTCTCCGCGTACACCGGCTGCCCCACCGCCTTTGCAGCGGCGACCTCCACCAGCGCATCGGCGCACGAGAGGTGCACGACGTAGACCGATGCGCCCGCTGCCCGGGCGAGGGCGATCGCCCGGTGCGTCGCCTCGGCCTCGATGTAGGACGGGCGCGAGGCGACGTGGCCGGCGCAGCCGGTCCGTCCGGCGGCCAGCTCCCCGGCGATCAGGGCGTCCAGGACCACCGCGTTCTCGCAGTGCACCTGGAGCATCCCGCCGTGCCGACCGGCGACCTGCATGGCGGCGAACAGGGCCTCATCGACGAGGCGGAATTCGAAGACCATGAAGGCCTTGAAGGTCGGCACGCCGGCCTCGATCAGCGCCGGCAGCTGTCCGATCGGATCGTCCTGGTGGCCCCCGATCACCGCCGACAGGCCGTAGTCCACCGCCGACTCGCCGTGGGTCCGGGTCTGGAACTCCTCGAGACCCCCCAGCGGGGACCGAGATGCCACCTCGCTGATCCCGGTGCCGGGGTTGTTGAAGGCGAGGAAGGTCGTGGTGCCGCCCATCGCCGCCGCCACCGAATCGGCGAAGAAGCGGTCCGGTTCGTCGTCGGTCGGCAGACGCGTGTGGGTGTGTACGTCGACCACGCCGGGCAGGACCAGCAGCCCGCCCGCGTCGATCCGCTGGGCCCCGTCTGCTCGCAGGCGCTCGCCGACCTCGGCGATGCGCCCATCCGACACCGCGACGTCGGCACGGAACGACCGCTGCGCGGTGACCACCGTGCCGCCGCTGACCAGCAGGTCGGTCACGTGTGACGGCGGGCGCTATTCGGGCGGGAGATACCTCCGCGGTTCCCGGCCCGCCCGACCGTCTCGGCATTCGCCGGCGGAATGCGGCGACGGCGCGAAAGCCACACAGCCGCTGATGCATTCGCGCGGCGCATGGTCGCCACGTGCGGGCTCTCGGGGCCGCCGGCGGTCACGGGTTCAGCGGCGGGGAGGACGTTCATCGCCGCGCT
>CAYXZN010000145.1:0-5859 GCA_964469325.1 uncultured Steroidobacteraceae bacterium | reverse complement strand
CGGCGGGGGCGCCCGCCCGGGCGGCCAGCCCCTCCCGCGGCAGGTCGAGCGTCGCGTTCTCGCGCCGTCGCTCGACCACGATCGCGCCGAGCGAGGCGACGCTGCGCCGGATCGCGGCGGCGGGGTTGTTCAGTTCGTGGGCCAGTCCGGCGGCGATCGTCCCCAGCCCTGCCAGCTTCTCCCGCTGGCGGAGCTCCGCCTCCATCCCTCGCAGCCGCGCCACGACGGTCCGGATGATCCCGAGCGCGAAGTCGGGACTCGCGCTGAGCAGGTCGCGGATCAGGTCGACCGGAATTCGGAGCGCCTCCGCGTCGCGCACCGCCCTCACCGAGGCGACCCGCTTGCCGCCCTCGAGCGCGGCGATCTCCCCCTGGAGGGACCCCGGGCCGACGCGGGCCAGCGGCACCTCGTTCCGACCGGACCGCTTCGTCACCTCCAGCTCGCCTTCGAGGACCACGAACATGGCGTCGGCGAGGTCGCCCTCCCGGATCAGCAGCTCGCCGGGCCGGAGCCGGAGCGTCTGGCCACTGGCGGCAAGCCGCCGCAGGAACTCGTCACTCAGCCGACCGAAGAGGGGCGTGTCTCGCAGCCGCGCCACGGCCGCTTCGACGTCGGCGGGCGCGTCTGACGCCGGCGGGCCGGTCGCTCGAGTCTCGTCGGCCATGCCGCTACAGCCCGGCGCGGTACTGGTGGATCAGCTGTACGGTCATCGCGCCCTCCCCGACCGCGCTCGCGATGCGCTTCACCGAGTGGTGCCGCACGTCGCCTGCCGCCAGCACGCCCGGAACGCTCGACTCCAGCAGGTACGGCTCGCGCGTCATGCCCCAGCCGGGCGGCCGCTTCCCGTCGACCAGCAGCGTCGGCCCCGTCAGCACGAACCCCGTCTCCTCGCGCATGACCTCCTCGCCCAGCCAGTCGGTGCGCGGGCGCTGGCCGATGAAGACGAACAGCGCGGACAGCGGCAGCTCCTCCGAACCCGCAGGCCCGCTCACCGTGACACCGGTGAGGTGGCCGTTCCCGGCCAGGCCGGCCAGCGTGCTCGACACGCGCACCTCGATGTTGTCGATGCTCTCGATCTGCTCGATCAGGTACTGGCTCATCGTGCGCACCAGGCCGTCACCGCGCACCAGCATCACCACCCGCTTGGCGAAGCGCGCCAGGTACACCGCCGCCTGGCCGGCCGAGTTGCCGCCGCCCACCACGCCGACCTCCAGGTCGCGGTACAGGATCGCCTCGGTCGTCGCGCCGCCGTAGTACACGCCGGCGCCCGTGAGCTCCGCGGCATTCGGGAGCTCGAGCTGACGGTAGCTGACACCCGTCGCGATCACCACGTTCTGGCACGACAGCCGGCTCCCGTCGGCGAGCCCTACGATCCGGTACGGGTCCTCGCGGGCGAGCGTGGTGGCCTCGACCGGCGACAGGATCTCGGCCCCGAGCCGCCGGGCCTGGGCGAGCGCTCGGCGCGACAGGTCGCCGCCGGAGAGGCCGGCCGGGAAGCCCAGGTAGTTCTCGATGCGGCTGGTCGTGCCGGCCTGGCCGCCGGGTGCTTCCTGCTCGACCAACAGCGTCTTGAGCCCCTCGCTCGCGCCGTACACCGCCGCGGCCAGCCCTGCGGGGCCGCCCCCGACGATCACCATGTCGTAGAAGGGGAGGCTGGGCGTGGTGCGGAGCCCGACCCGCTCGGCGATCTCGCGGTTGCTCGGGTCGCGTAGCACGTTCCCGTCGGAGAAGACGACCAGGGGGGTCCGCGCGTCGACCTGGTCGCCGATCGACAGCGCCAGCCGTCTCCCCTCCTCGTCGGCGTCCGGATCGAGCCACTGGTACGGCACCTGGTTGCGGGTCAGGTAGTCGCGGATGTCGTGGCCGCGGGGCGACCATCGGGCAGACAGCAGGCGCAGCCCTTCGAACGGGGGCCGGAAGGTGGCCGACCAGTCCCCCAGCATGTCGTCGAGGACGGGGTACAGCCGCTCGTCAGGCGGGTCCCAGGGCTTGAGCAGGTACTGGTCCAGCCGGATCTCATTGATCGCCCGGATGGCCACGTCGGTATCGGCGTAGGCGGTGAGCAGCACGCGCTTGGCGTCCGGCTGGATCTCGATCGCCTGCCGCAGGAACTCGATGCCGGTCATCTGGGGCATCCGCTGGTCGACCACGAACAGGGCGACCACCGCGCCGCGCACCGTCAGCTGGCGGGTCGTCTCCAGCGCCGCCTGCCCGGAGTCGGCGGCCAGCACCCGGTACTCCTTGGCGTACCTGGCGCGCAGGTCGCGCTCGATGGCACGCAGGACCGGGGGATCGTCGTCGACGGCGAGGATGATCGGTTTCGCCACGGGCACAGAGTGTAGGCGGGCGCTCCGCTCCGCGGGGCGGGCCGTTCGTCACGAGGCCGCCCCCACTGAGGCTAGCCTGCGTCTCGTGGCCGCGCCCGGCCCTCCATGGCGGCCGCCACTCGCTCCAGCAGCCACTCGCCGGTGCCCTGCGCGATCCGGTTGAGCAGGACCCGGTCGGCGATGATGCCCACCCCGCCGCCGGGCGGCTGGTACCAGCCATCGAGCTCCAGGCGATTCCCGCTCCGGCGCAGCGTGCCGGCAAAAACGGGGAAGAGCGGCGCGAGCGTCGCCGCCCGCCATCGGATCTCGACCTCGCAGCCGTCGGGCAGTGGCTGGAGCGGACCGACCTCGACATAGGCCGCCTTGCGCAGCAGGGTCGGGGCGGCGCCGGCTCCCGAGCGGAACTGGAGATCGAGCAGGTGGCGCGGCGGGTCACCCGCCCGCTCCGGCGACACGGGCTCTCCCAGCCAGTCGAAGCGACGGTCGCCGAGCACGATGCACCCGTCGCGACGCCGGGCGTCGAGCGCACGCGACACGGCCAGGCGCGACGGGCGGTCGAGCTTGGTCTCGCCCGTCCCGACCCGCTGCGCCCCACCGAGCACGTCGTCCACCATGCCTACTGTTCCTGCACGACCAGCGCCGTGACCATCCCGAACAGGTCGTGGTCTCCCTCGGCGTGGGTCACGTGGCAGTGGATGAGGGTTCGCTGCATGTCGTCACCTGTCGGGAGTGCGGCGCAGTACCCCGAGCGAGGAGCGCCGGCCCCTTTCTTATCGGACCGGCAGGGGTGGAATCAGGGGCCGATCGGCCCCAAGATGGCGGGACCTCCGGCTGGGACGCCTGCCGCCACGGTCGGGGAGGTCAGGCCCCCACCGACGGCCCGAGCAGCAGCGGCGAGCCGAGCCGGTCCCCGTACTGCGGCCGGAACCGCTCGGCGTTGTACATGGACTCCACGTCCACCATCCGTGGGCCGAGCGCGGGGTCGGGCAGCGGCGCGTGGCCGTACTTCCCGTCGCGCACCGCCACCATCCGGCGCGAGACGCCGTCGCGGATCAGGTCCATGGCGACGTTGGCGAAGGTGATCGCCACCATCGTGTCCAGCGAGTCGGGGTTGCCGCTGCGCAGGTCGTAAGTGAGATCGCTGTGCACCGAGTCGACCCCGGTCCGTTGCCGGATCTCCTCTGCCAGCGCGTAGCCGATATCGGCCTTGCGCCGGTGGCCGTAGGCGTCGGCTTCGCCGTACTCCTCGAGCCTGCCGCCCTTCCAGATCGCCCCCTCGCTGGCGATCACGAACGCGTAGCCGGACGGGTTGAGGCGGCGATCCTCGGCCAGGATCTGCACCAGCCGCTCGACGTCGAAGGGTGCCTCGGGGATGACGCAGCGGGCGCTGGTGATGTACGCCGCGTACCAGGCTGAGAAGCCGGAGTTGCGACCGAAGATCCGGAAGACGCCGATCCGCTCGTGGCTGCCTAGGGTCGTCCGCTGCCGGTTGATCAGCTCCTTGGCCCGCGTGACGGCCGAGCTGAAGCCAATGCAGTACTCGGTCCCCTGGACGTCGTTGTCCATGGTCTTGGGGATGGCGACGATGGGCACCCCCTCGTCGCCCAGCCGGGCGGCGTAGCCGAGGGTGTCGTCGCCGCCGATGGCGACCAGGTAGTCGAGCTTGAGCCGCTCGATGTTGTCGAGCACCACCGGCGTCAGGTCGTAGGTGCCTTCGGCCACCTCGAATCGGGCGTCGTCGGCGGCGTCGAGGTGCGGCGGAAGATGCCCGACCCGGACCTTGCCCGGGTTGGTGCGGGACGTGTGCAGCACCGTCCCCCCGGTGCGGTCGATGGTGCGTGTGTTGCGCCGATCGAGCGGCCAGACGTAGTCGCCGTCCAGGTCCGAGCCGGGACGCATGTGGGTGAGCCCCTGCCAGCCGCGACGGATGCCCACCACCTCGCTGCCGATCTCGGTCGCCTTGTAGACGACGCTCTTGATCACCGAGTTGAGACCGGGGACGTCACCGCCGCCGGTCAGGACGCCGATTCGTCGTGGTGCTGGCATGCTCAGCATCGTAATCCGTGCGCGAAAATGCGGCGATGTCCCGCCAGCCCTCCCGCCAGCCGTGATCGTCCGCGTCCCTGCCGGATCGCTGGTAGTGCTGATCGGGCCGTCCAGCGCGGGCAAGTCGACCTTCGCCGCGTCGCGCTTCCAGACGACCGAGGTGCTCAGCTCGGATCGCTTCCGGGCCCTGGTTGCCGACGACGAGAACGACCAGTCCGCCACCGCGGACGCCTTCGCGCTGCTGCACGCCGTCGCGGAGCGGCGGCTGCGCCGGCGCCGGGTGACCGTGGTTGATGCAACCAACGTCGAGCGGTCGGCGCGGCGCCCGCTGCTCGAGATCGCCCGCCGCCGGCGCGCCCCGGCGGTGGCGATCGTCTTCGACCTGCCGCTCGAGGTATGCCTGGAGCGCAACCGGCTGCGCGGGGATCGGCGCATCCCGGAGGCGGCCCTGCGGCGGCAGCAGCTGCGAATGGAGCGGTCGGCGGGGGGACTGGCAAAGGAGGGGTTCGACGCCGTCTACCGGCTCCCAGGTCCGGAGGGCGTGGCCGCCGCAAGCATCACGCGCGAGCCCGCGCTGCCGCGGCCACGCCCACGCCCCGGAGGGCACAGAAACGTCCCGAAGGAACTGCGACCGCTCCGTTGATGCAATCTCTGGAACCGAGCCGGACCGTTGATGCAATCTCGTGGACCGGAGCCGCTGCCCCTTCGGGACGACAGGAGCATACCCTCCCCCCGGGGCCGAGGGCAATACCAGTTATCCCCGACTTTGGCGCCCCGTGCGCCGCTGATCCACAGCCAATCCCCAGCGTGGGCGCGATGGGCAGGCCTCAGCCCTCGCCGACCTTGCTGATCCGGCGCCGGGTCGACACGTCGACCTTGGACTCGCGGCCCTCCTGGGCCGGATGCTCGACCAGCGCGATCAGGCGGCTCGACATGAAGCGGCCGGTGCGGACCGGGGTACCGGAGCGCGTCACCTCGCTGACCTCCACCACGCCGCGCGAGGTGGCCACCTCCAGCCGCCGTCCGGCGCGCGTCGCCTCGATCACGAAGGTCTGGGTCCCCTGGCCCGTGTCGACCACCGCCTCGACCCGATCGC
This sequence comes from uncultured Steroidobacteraceae bacterium, assembly GCA_964469325.1. Classification (GTDB taxonomy): domain Bacteria; phylum Chloroflexota; class Limnocylindria; order QHBO01; family QHBO01; genus CAYXZN01. Next base: position 390 of record CAYXZN010000145.1, on the reverse strand, counting down.
CCTTCACGGCGCCAGCGTCCACCCGGCGGGCTGATCGGTCAAGCCTCCCAGGGTGCAGACGACGCCCCGACCGGGGTGCTGGCGGGGCGTCGCTGGCGTCCGGCGGGGGTCGGCCGCGGCCCGCCGGACGTCATGGGAGATACTCCCCGTCGCCGCGCGACGTTCAAGCCGACCAGGGCTGCGGGGCGCCGGGGGGAGCTACCCGGAGGCGCCGGGTCGGATCCGGAAGGTGGCGATCTCCCAGGCTCGCGCCGGAACGTCGAGGCGGTCTGGCGCGCGGCGACCGGTCCAGCGCCGGCAGCCTCGTCCAGCGGCTCCTCGTCCATCCTGGAGCGCTCGATGCGTACTCCGGCGGCGCGGGGACGGGTCACGCGGCCGGCGCCTCCAGTC
>CAYXZN010000144.1:0-5892 GCA_964469325.1 uncultured Steroidobacteraceae bacterium | reverse complement strand
GGACGTCGAGGTGGTGCTTGGCGAGCTCGGCGCGCTCCTCCTTGACGTGGATGCAGCGGGCCCGGAAGAGCTGGTCGTCGCTGTCGTGATACTTCTGGATGATCTTGTAGCAGGACTCGGCCTCGATCCGGGCCTGCTCGGGGTCGTAGACCCCACACGGAATGTCGCAGTGGGCGTGCACGCGGCGCGTGGGCCGCACGATCGAACGCAGGCTCAGCATGGCTCCTCCTTGTCCGTGGTCTACCGATGCGCGTGCCCCCATTTTGCAGCAAGCGCCGCGCCAACCGACGGACCGCTTGCTCGCCGCCGTCAGCGGTGGGTCGCTGCGGCGGCGACCTCGACCAGGCGGCCGTCCTCCAGCTCCAGCGGCCGCCCGAGGCGGCGCGCGCGGATGGCGCCCCAGATGCGGCGCTCGAGGCGCGGCGAGAGGAGCCCCTCCGCCCCCTCCAGGGCGACGAATCCGTAGGCGACCAGGTCCCCCGAGGAGAACCTGATCTCCCGCGCGTCGAGGTCGGACAGGGTGCCCGCGTCGTAGACGAGAACCAGGGCGTCGGCGTGTGATGGCGCGGGCGGCACCCAGTCGACGGCCAGCAGCGGGCCGACCGGCAGGTCGAGTCCCAGCTCCACCCGGAGCGATCGACGCGCCGCGTCGCGCGGCGGCTCGTCGGCCTCGACGGCTCCGCCGGGGATCGCCCAGGTGCGGGATCCGACCGGCTGCACCAGCAGCACGCGGTCTTCCCGGTCGGTGATCAGCACCCCCACCCCGGTCCGCTTCGCCGGCGGCCCGACCTGGAACGTGCCGGACTCCCCCACGGTCATGGCTCAGCTCCCCATCACCATGCCGCCGTCCACGCCGAGCACCTGGCCCGTGACGTACGCCGCCTCGTCGGAGGCGAAGTACACCGCCGCCGCGGCCACGTCCGCGACCGAGCCGATGGAGCCCATCGGCGTCAGCGCCCGGATCGCCTCGGTGGCCTGCTCGGGCAGGTCGCGGGTCAGGTCGGTCTCGATCAGGCCCGGCGCGAGGGCGTTGCAGGTGATCCCCCGGCTGGCCAGCTCGCGGGCAGTCGACTTGGTGAGGCCGATGAGCCCGGCCTTGGCGGCGGCGTAGTTCGCCTGGCCGACGTTCCCCATCCGGCCCGCCGCGCTGCTCATGTTGATGATCCGCCCCCATCGCGCCCGCATCATCGGCCGTGTCACCGCCTTCGTCATCCAGAACGGGCCAGACAGGTTGGTGGCGAGCACGTCGTCCCACTCTGCGTCGCTCATCCGCATCACCAGGTTGTCCCGGGTGATGCCGGCGTTGTTGACCAGGATGTCGATCTTCCCGAGCGCCTCCAGCGCGGCCGACACGATCGCCTCGCACGCCTCGCGGCCCGCCGACGTGTCGCCCTGGACCCCGAGCGCGCGGCGCCCCAGCGCCTCGATCTCCGCCACCACGTCTTCGGCCGCCTCGGCGCTGCCCCGGTAGTTGACGGCCACGTCGGCGCCCTGGCGGGCGAGGGCGAGCGCGATGGCACGACCCAGCCCACGGCTGGCGCCGGTCACCAGGGCCACCTTCCCGGTCAGCTCGAACATGCCGCCTGCTCCCGCTCCATCGGCCCCGGTCACGTCGCCGCGACGACCAACTCGGAGCGCGGCTTGCCCAGCCGTGTCTGCTCGCCGGGGGCGAGGAAGGCGCGTGCCGGATCGGCGGTCCACTCGACCACCGCCGCCCCGGCCGTGTAGCCGGCGCCGAAGGCCACCATGAGGACCCGGTCGCCCTGCTTGATGCGGCCGGCGGCCACCGCCTCGGCCAGCGCCATCGGCACCGAGGCGGCGGAGGTGTTGCCGTACTTCTCGATGTTGATGTACGTCTTCTCCCAGGGCATGTCGAGCTGGCGCGCGACGTTCTCGATGATTCGCAGGTTCGCCTGGTGGAAGACGAACTGGTCGATGTCGCCGATGGCCAGGCCCGCGTTCCGCACCGCGGCCAGGGCCGAGTCCGCGAGCTGCCGGCTCGCGTAGCGGTAGACATCGCGCCCCTCCATGTGGATGAAGTGGCCCCGCTGCTCGAGGGTGGTGGGCGAGGCGGGGGCGACGCTGCCGCCGGCCGGCACGATGATCATCTCGCAGCCGGTGCCGTCGCTGAACATCTCGAACCCGAGCACGCCGCCGGGCTGGTCCGAGGCGGAGAGGATGACGGCGCCGGCCCCATCGCCGAACAGGACGCAGGTGTTGCGGTCGGTCCAGTCGATGAACCGACTCAGAACCTCGACCCCGATCACCAGCACGTTGCGGTACATGCCGCTGCGGATGAAGCCGGCGCCGGTGGCCAGCGCGTACACGAAGCCGCTGCACGCCGCCTGGAGGTCGAAGCCGGCCGCACGCGTCGCGCCCAGGTCGCGCGCCACCAGCACGCCGGTCGCCGGCAGCGGGTAGTCGGGCGAGCAGGTGCCGACGATCACGAGGTCGAGCTCTCCCGGGTCGAGCCCGGCGACGGCCAGCGCGTCCCGAGCGGCGTGGACGGACAGCGTGGTGGTCGTCTCGTCCTCGGCCGCGACCCGGCGCTCGCGGATCCCGGTCCGGGTCACGATCCACTCGTCAGAGGTCTCGACCATGGTCGACAGCTCGTCGTTGGTGATGACCCGGGACGGCGCGTACATCCCCCAGCCGGTGATCAGCGCGTTCGTCGGCATCTGGCGCTCCTTCCTCTCCTTACTGCCGCGGGTCGACCTCGACCAGTGGCTGCTGGCGCTTCACCAGCGTCCCGCTCTCGACCATCATCCGGGACACCCGCCCGGGGACGTCGCTCTTGATCTCGTTGAACAGCTTCATGGCCTCGATCAGGCCGATCACCTGCCCGACCGCCACCTCGTCGCCCTCCTTGAGGTAGGGCCGCGCGCCGGGCGACGGCGCCGAGTACCAGACGCCGGTGAGCGGTGCGGCCACGAAGCGCATCCCCGGCTCCGGCTCGCCGAACGGCGAGGGCGGGGCCTCGGGCTGAGGCGGCGGGGCAGCGGGCGGCGCCGGCACGGCGGAGGGGGAGGCCGGGCGGGGTCGCGCCAGGCGGACCACCAGGCCGCCGACCTCGATCTCCAGCTCGTCGAGCCCGCTCTCCACGAAGGCGGGGGCCACGAGGTCCACCGCCCGGAGCACCGGGTCCTCGGTCATTCGGCATGACGCTGGAAGACCAGCGTGGCGTTGTGGCCGCCGAACCCGACGCTGTTGCTCATCGCCACGTCCGTCTGCTGGCGGCGTGCCTGGTTCGGCACGTAGTCGAGATCGCACTCCGGGTCGGGGTGCTCGAGGTTGATCGTCGGCGGCAGACAGCCGTGCTCGATGGCCAGGATCGAGGCGATCGCCTCCACCCCGCCGGCGGCGCCGAGCATGTGGCCGGTCATCGACTTGGTGCTGCTCACCGGGACCTCGTGGGCGCGATCTCCGAACAGGCTCTTGATGGCGGCCGTCTCGGAGCGGTCGTTGGGCGGGGTGCTGGTGCCGTGGGCGTTGATGTAGTCGACGTTCTCGAGCCCCAGCCCCGCGTCCGCCAGTGCGAGACGCATGCTCTCCATGGCGCCGCGGCCGCCGGGGGCGGGCAGCGTGATGTGGCTGGCGTCGTCGGTGGCCGCGTAGCCGACCAGCTCGGCGTGGATCCGCACTCCGCGGGCCCTCGCGTGCTCCAGCTCCTCGAGCACCACGATCCCAGCGCCATCGGCCATCACGAAGCCGTCTCGCTCGGCGTCGAAGGGACGCGAGGCCTTCTGCGGCTGATCGTTGCGCCGGGTCGAGAGCGCGCGCATGGCGCAGAAGGCGGCCACCGGGATCTCGCCGATCCCCGCCTCGGCGCCGCCGGCGATCATCACGTCGGCATGGCCGCGGCGGATGGTGCTCAGCGCCTCGCCGAGGGCGTGGTTGCTGCTCGCGCAGGCGCTGATGGTGCTGAAGTTGGGGCCCCGCGCGTTGGCGTAGATGGCCACGAAGCCGGGGGCCATGTCGGCGATCATGGCCGTCACCAGGAACGGCCCGATCCTGTCCACCCCCTCGGTGTGGGCCTCGATGATGTCGCGGATCATGGTGTTGATGCCGCCGATGCCGGTGCCGATGATCGCCCCCGTCCGCTGCGCCTCGCGCTCGTCTGGGATCGGGTGCTCGATGCCCGCGTCGCGCAGCGCCTCGACCGTCGCCGCCCAGGCGTAGTGCACGAAGCGGTCGTTACGACGGATCTCCTTCTTGGGCATCACCGCCTCGGCGTCGAAGCCCCGGATCTCGCCGCCGACCTTGCTCGGCACGTTGGCCGGGTCGAACAGGCTGATCCGGTCGATCCCGCTGCGGCCCGCCAGCAGCCCCTCCCAGAAGGTGGCCACATCGTTGCCGAGCGGAGTGATGGCGCCCATGCCCGTCACCACCACGCGCCGCTCGCCGCGCTCACGGAAGCTGGTCAGCCCCTGCGGATCAGCCATCGTCCAGGCCCCCTGCGATCGACTGGTCCCGCGGAATGATGATCGACAGCGTCGCCTCGGCAGCGACCTCGCCGTCGACCGAGGCCACCCCCCTCGCACGACCGAACATGCCCCGCAGCTTCTCGATCGTGACCTCCAGGCGCAGCGCGTCGCCCGGCACCACCGTCCGCCGGAACCGGCAATCGTCGATCCCGGCGAACAGGCCGATCTTGCCGCGGTACTCGGGCTTGGTCAGCACCGCCACTCCGGCCGCCTGGGCGAGCGCCTCGACCATCAGCACGCCGGGCATGATGGGGCGGCCCGGGAAGTGCCCAGCGAAGTGCGGCTCGTTGGCGGTGACGTTCTTGGTCGCCACCACTCGCTCGCCGGACACCAGCTCGGTCACCCGGTCGACCAGCAGGAACGGGTAGCGGTGAGGCAGGATGCGCATGATGTCGGCCGCCTCCATCGGCAGCCGGAGCTCGGTCTGTGCCGTCGGCTCGATCCTGGGCTGATCGGTCATACGCCCTCCATCACGAAGGCCCCCGGGCCGACCCGGTCGAGCAGGTTGGTGCTCACCTCGGCGCCCACGAAGGCGGCATTCTCGATGATCCCGCGGTGGAACGGGAGGTTCGTCTTCAGGCCGCCGATCTCCAGCTCGCCGAGGGCACGCCGGCTGCGAGCGAGGGCGTGCTCGCGGTCCTCGCCCCACACGATCACCTTGGCAAGCAGGGAGTCGTAGAAGGGCGGGACCTCGTACCCGGGGTAGAGGTGCGTGTCGACGCGGACCCCGGGCCCGGCGGGCAGGACCAGCTCCTCGACCACCCCCGCCTGCGGGGCGAAGTTCTCGCCGGGGTCCTCGGCGGTGATCCGGTACTCGATGGCGTGGCCGCGCAGGACCACCTCCTCCTGGCGGTGCCGGAGCGGCTCGCCGGCCGCCACCCGGATCTGCTCCGCGATCATGTCGATGCCGGTCAGCGCCTCCGTGACGGGGTGCTCGACCTGGATCCGGCAGTTGATCTCGATGAAGTAGAAGCTGCCGCTGCGATCGAGCAGGAACTCGAGGGTGCCGGCGTTCTCGTAGCCGGCGGCGGTCACGGCCCGGATGGCGAGGTCGCGCAGCCGCTCCCGCGACGCGGGGGTCATCGCCGGCGAAGGCGCCTCCTCGATCAGCTTCTGGTGCCGCCGCTGCACGCTGCAGTCACGCTCGCCGAGCTGGATCCCGGTCCCGTGGCGGTCCACCAGCACCTGCACCTCGACGTGCCGGCTCTCCTCGATCCACTTCTCGAAGTAGATGCTGTCGTCCCCGAACGCCGCCTGCGCCTCGGAGCGCGCCAGCGGCAGCGAGGTCTCCATCTCGCGCGGCGAGCGGACCAGGCGCATCCCCTTGCCCCCGCCGCCGCCCGACGGCTTCAGCAGGACCGGGTAGCCGACCTCGGCCGCCTGGTCGAGCGCGTCACGCAGGTCGGTC
>CAYXZN010000143.1:1303-5902 GCA_964469325.1 uncultured Steroidobacteraceae bacterium | reverse complement strand
GCGCATGGCGAGGAGCGACCGATGAGCCAGCAGACGACCGGGGGCTACCCGCCGGGGACGACGCCGCCCTCCCACATCGGCGAGGTGATCGTCCGCGCCGAGGGAATCGAGAAGTACTTCGGCGACCACCACGTCCTGCGCGGGGTGAGCCTGGACGTCCATCAGCGCGAGGCGGTGATGATCCTGGGCCGCTCGGGCAGCGGCAAGACCACCTTTCTGCGCTGCATCAACTTCCTCGAGGAGCCCACGGTCGGCGCGGTGGAGATCGACGGGGTGGAGGTCGAGGCCGATCCCCTCCACGCCCGCAGCCGGCACCACCAGGAGCAGATCCGCCAGATCCGGATCCGGGCCGGCATGGTCTTCCAGCAGTTCAACCTCTTCCCGCACATGACCGCCCTCGAGAACTGCATCGAGGCGCCGATGCGGGTGCGCGGCCTGTCCCGCAAGGAGGCCACGGAGCTCGCCGAGAAGCACCTGACCAGGGTCGGCCTGGCCGATAAGCGCGACCAGTACCCGTCGCGCTGCTCCGGGGGCCAGCAGCAGCGGGTCGCCATCGCCCGCGCCCTGTCCATGGAGCCCAAGGTGCTGCTGTTCGACGAGCCGACATCGGCGCTGGACCCCGAGCTGATCGGCGAGGTGCTGAAGGTGATGGAGGAGCTGGCGCACGAGGGGACGACCATGATCGTGGTCACCCACGAGATGCACTTCGCCCGCGAGGCGGCGGACCGGGTGGTCTTCATGGAGGAGGGGATCATCGTCGAGCAGGGGCCCGGCGAGCAGGTGCTCGACGACCCGCGAGACCCCCGCACCCGCCAGTTCCTGCGCCGCTTCCTCCAGCCGGAGGAGACCGAGCTGGACGACTCCCCCGCCTCCGCGCCCGCCTAGCCCGCTCTGCTCAGCCGCTCCGCGCCTGCTCGGCCTCCGCCTCGGCCTCGGCCTCGACCGCCTGGAGCCGCCGCTCCTCCGCCTGGCGGCGGAGCGGGAAGTACACCTCGCGCAGCACGACGTCGGCGACGGCCACCACCGGGATGGCGATGATGCCGCCCACGATCCCCGCCAGCGAGGTGCCCGCGACCACGCCCAGCAGCACGGCCACGGCGGAGAGCGACACGGCGCGCCCCTGGACGATGGGCGTCACCACGGTCCCCTCCAGCTGCTGGAGCACGACCAGCCAGCCGAGCATCAGCACCGCCGCCAGCGGCGAGACGGTGAGGGCCACCAGCAGGATCGGCGCGCCGGCGATGAACGCCCCGGCCAGGGGAATGGCGGCGCCGATGAACGACAGCGCGCCCAGCGGGATTGCGAAGGGAAGCGGCTCCCCGGCCGTGATCCACCCCACCACCACCATCCCGAGCGCCGATCCCACGCCGATGACCGTCATCACCAGCAGCTGGCCGCGGACGTACGCCCCGAGCCGGATGAGCGCCTGGCGCACCACCTTGATCGCCAGGGGGCGGTCGTCTTCGTCGACGAACTCCAGGAACCAGCCGCGGATGCGGTCACGCTCGATGAGCAGCAGGGCCGACAGGAAGATCGTGACCACGATGTTGGCGATCACCCCGGCCAGCGTGAGCGGCACGGCGATCAGCGAGCCGATCTCCGGCAGGGCGTCTCCCGCCCCGGCGGTGAAGGTGTCCACGATCTCGTCCCCGCGTCCCTGGCCGGCGATGCCGTCGATCAGGTCCACGGCGCCGGAACGCAGCCGATCGAAGAGTGACGGCAGGTCATCGGCGAACTGGATCGCCTCGCGCACCAGCGGAGGGACGATCAGGAAGAGGACCAGGCCCAGTCCCAGCGCGAGCGCCAGGTAGGCGGACAGCACGGCAGCGATCCGCGGCAGGCCGCGGCGCTCGAGCCACAGGACCGGGCCATGGATGCCGGCGGCGACCAACATCGCCAGGAAGACCAGGATCAGCAGCAGGCGCAGCTGGTACACCAGGACCAGCGCCAGGCCCACGCCGACCACCGCCAGCGTCGCGTGCAGCGCGATGCCGACCACGCTGCGCGGCTCCCGCCGCGCCACGATCTTCACCGCCGGCTGTTCCTGCCGTCCCGGCTGGCGGCCGACCACCCCACCGGCCGCCGACCAGACGCGCCGCAGCCATGCGCCGATGGCGCCGATCACTCGCGAAATCATGTCCCGGGCTTCTGCAACTTCCCGTCCGAGGCACACCCAGCCTAGCCGCTGGGGGCGGGCGCGCGCTCTCCGTCCCGCCGGCGGCGGAGCGGAATGATCACCTCGCTGATCACCACGTCGAGGACCGCGACCAGGGGAACCGCGATGACGGCCCCGATGATCCCTGCCAGGGCCGCGCCGGAGATGATGGCCACCAGCACCACCATGGGCGACAGCTGGACCGCGTGCCCCTGTACCAGCGGGATGAGCACCATCCCTTCCAGCTGCTGCACCACGATGATCCACGCCATCATCAGCAGCCCGGTGAGCGGCGACTGGAGGAACGCGACCAGCGCGATGGGGATGCCGGAGATGAGCGGGCCCGCCATCGGGATCGCCTCCGCCAGGAAGGCGAGCAGCGCCAGCGGGAAGACGAACGGGATCGGCTCACCGGTGGTCAGCAGGCCGATCACCACCATCCCCACCCCCAGCGAGACGCCGGTGACGGTCATCACCAGCAGCAGGCCGCGCACGTACGCACCCAGCTTCAGCGCCGCCTTGCGCGACAGGTCGACCACCAGCTCCCCGCTGTCGGAGCCGACGATGGCCAGGAGCCACTTCCGAGCGCGGTCGCGCTCCAGCAGCATGAACGCGCTCAGCAGGAGGGCGATCACGAAATCGACCACGGCGCCCAGGATGGCGAGCGGGATCGTCAGCAGCACGTCGGCGTTGCCCAGCATCCCCTGGAGCACCTCGCCGGCGTTGTCGAACGCCTCGTCGGCGGTGTCCTGGCCGGCGAACCGGCGGATCTGCGACTCCATCCAGTCGCGCCCGGTCTCGAAGAACTCGGGCGCCTGCTGCCCCATCTGGATGGCCTGGCCGATGAGCGGCGGCAGGATGAGCAGCATCAGCAGCCCGAAGACGGCAACCAGGGCGAGGTAGGCGGCCGCCACCGCCGCGATCCGCGGCCAGCCGCGCCGCTCGAGCGCGTCCACCGGCGCGTGGAAGGCGGCGGCGACCAGCAGGGCCACGAAGGCCACCACCAGCACCTGGCGGAGGAGCCAGGCGAGGAGGACGGCCAACGCCACCGCCAGTAGCACCAATACCGAGCGCAGCGTGATCTCGGGGACGCTGCGACGCCGGGTCTCGGATGCAGCCGAGGGCATGGCCACCAGCCATGCAACTTTCCGTCCGCCGGGCGCGTCAGGACGGCAACCCAGGAACCGCAGGTGCGCCGGCGGGCACGCCGCGTGCTACATCGGCGAGGTCGAGATCGGCGCCGAGACCGATCTGTAGGGAGGGGTGGAGGAATGGTCACCAGGCTCTGCAAGCACTGCGAGGCGGAGGTCGAGGTTCTGGCCGCGAGGGAGACCAGCTGTCCGGTGTGCGGGCTGGACCCGGACCTGCCAGGCCTGGCCTTCGACGACGCCCCGGCGTTCTTCCTGGGCGGGGATCCCCGGGTCCCGGTCGAGATGGCGACTGAGCCGATGCGGGTCAGCTACCGCTAGATCGTCAGCAAACTCGCGTATCCACGCCCCGCCGCGACCGGCGGGGCGTTCGCTAATCCCGCCGCACCCCGTAGACCTGGGAGCGCGGCAGGCGGGCCGCCTCGTCCGGGGCGCGGACGTGACCGGTGGCCCGCTGGAGCAGGACCGGCACGTCGTGCGGCCGCCCTCCCTCCCGGGCGAGCAGCCAGCGCAGCCCCTTCGCCGTCAGCGTCCCGCCGCCCGCCGGCGACGGCTCGATGAACGGCGCCACAAGCATGCCTCGCCAGTGGAGCCGCTCCACCATCAGCTGCATGCGGACCGGCTCCACGCCCAGCTCCTCGGCGAGTGGCATCAGGTCGACAGTCTGGTTGGGCTTGAAGCGCAGGAAGCGGAGGATCGCCTCCGCCAGGTCGTCGTCCTCGATCTGCATCCCGGTGATCGGCGCAGACTCCGCGGCCAGGCCCGGGTCCACCGGCGGCGCGACGGTGCTGTTGGGATCTCCCACCTCGGCGGGACGGCGACGGACGGGACGCTTGGCAGGCATACCCGGTGAGGATATCAGCCGCTCTCGCGGGCCGGCCGGAGCTCGACGTTGAGCGGCAGCTCGGCCGCGGACCGCAGCGCCTGGCGAAGGCCGTCGTCCCACGCCGACGGCTGCGGCAGCCGGATCTGCTGCCGCGTCCCGGCCACCGGCACGCTCACCAGCACCGGCAGCGAACCGGGCCGGTCGCGCAGCAGGTGCGTCACCGACTCCAGCGCCTGGAGCAGCCGATCCTGCGGCACTCCGTCCTCGAAGTCGACCGCGATCACTCCCGGCGCCCCCTCCGGCACCGCCTTCAGCGGCACCGCACCGGCCGGGGCCGGAGCCTCGTCGCCTTCCGGAGCCGATGCCTCCCTCTGCGCCGATGCCGATGGCGCGCCCCGTGGCTTCACCACCGGGATCGGCGGGGCGTCCGCGGCGGGGGTGGCGACCGCGACCGCCTCGCGAGCCGGCGC
>CAYXZN010000143.1:0-1203 GCA_964469325.1 uncultured Steroidobacteraceae bacterium | reverse complement strand
CGCCGTCGGGCGCCGCCGATGCGGGCGGCGCGGCCGGCATGGCGAACAGGTCGAACAGGGTCCCCTGCCCCGCCGCCACGTCCCGGTGGTGGCGGGCCGCCGTCTCGAGGGCGACGTCGAGCCGGTCGAGCAGCGCGGCCTGGGTGCCCAGCGAGCCTGCCGCGCCGGCCTTGATGAGCGACTCGAAGACGCGCTTGTTGACGCGCATCAGGTCGACCCGCCGGCAGAGATCGTCGAGGGACGTGAACGGGCCGGCCTCGTCGGAGAACTCGCCGCGCCCCTCGCGGGCCGCCACGATCGACTCGATCGCCATCTCGCCCACGTTCTTGATGGCCGCCAGGCCAAAACGGATCGACTGGGCGCCATCGGCATCGGCTTCGACGGTGAAGAGGGCGGACGAGCTCTGGACGTCGGGCGGGCGGACCTCGATGCCCAGCCGGCGACACTCGGCGACCACCGCGGCCACCTTCTCGGCGCGCTCGCGGAAGCCGTTGAAGACCGCGGTCATGAACTCGACCGGGTAGTTCGCCTTTAGATAGGCGGTCTGGTAGGCGATCAGCCCGTAGCAGGTCGCGTGGGCCTTGTTGAACCCGTACCTGGCGAACGGCTCGAAGGCGGCGAAGACCTGGTCGACCACTTGGGGGCTGATCCCTTTCTGGCGGGCGCCGGCCTTGAACTTCGCCTCGTGCTCGTGGAGGACCTTCTCCTTCTTCTTGCGGATCGCGTAGCAGAGGTTGTCCGCCTCGGGGCCGGTGTAGTCGGCCATGGCGATGGCGGCGGTCATGATGTCTTCCTGGTAGACGAAGATCCCATACGTGTCGCGCAGGGCCGGCTCGAGCGACTCGTGCAGGTAGGTGACCGGCTCCTGGCCGTGCTTGCGGCGGATGTAGGCGGGGATGTTGGCCATGGGCCCGGGCCGGAAGAGGGCGACCATGGCGGCCAGGTCGCGCACCTCGGTCGGCTTGAGCTCCTTGACGTAGCGGCGCATCCCGGCGCCCTCGAGCTGGAAGATGCCGGTCGTCTCGCCGGTGCCCAGCAGCTCGAAGGTCTTGGCGTCGTCCAGCGGCAGGTCGTCGACGTCGATCTTCACGCCCCGCGTGCGCTCGATCAGCTCCACCGCCTCGGCCAGGATGGTGAGGTTGATCAGCCCCAGGAAGTCGAACTTCAGCAGGCCCAGCGCCTCGCAGGCGTGCATCTCGAACT
>CAYXZN010000142.1:0-5909 GCA_964469325.1 uncultured Steroidobacteraceae bacterium | reverse complement strand
TCCTCCCGCTCACCGAGACCGGCGACCTGCCCTGCCCTCCGCCGCCGACGACGGAGGCCGATGACAAGGCGAGCAACCTGGCGACCTCCACCGGGCGTACCGCCAACCGGGTCAGCGTGTACACCTGCTACACCTGGAGCCCGCCGCTCGCCGGCTTCCTGCTCATTCCGGACACGGTCACCTTCCGTGCCGCCATCTCCGAAACACTTCAGCACCAGAGGTGAGCCAAATGAAGAGCGCGCGCAGAGGCCAGGTACTGATCATCTCGGCGTTCGCCATGGTCGTCCTGCTCGGCGTCACGGCCTTGGTGATCGATCTCGGCTTCGCCTGGATGCTGCGTCGCGCGGAGCAGAACGCCGTGGATCCGGCCGCCGTCGCAGCCGCCCGCTACCTCTCACCGCTGGATACCGCGGAACGCGATCGAGCCGCCTGCTTCTACGTGCAGCGCCACGGCTTCTTCACCGACGATCCCGACTGTCTGAACGCGCTGGCGAGCGGCGACCTGTACGTCGGTGATCCGATCAGCGGCCCGTACAGCGGTTCGGGATACGTCGAGGTCCGGATCAGTGCCCAGCACGTGACCTTCTTCGGCCGAATCCTCGGTCTGCCATCGATCACGGTCGCAACATCGGCGGTCGCCGCCAACGGTGGGTCCAACGTGAACGCCAACTCGCTGGTCGCCCTGGACCCAACTTCCTGCGGGGCGGGGATGATCAGTGGTAATGGAGTGGTCGACGTGGGCGGGTACGTCTATCTGAACTCGATCTGCGGGATCGAACCGCCGTACGGGATCGACAACGAGCAGTGCGACAACGACGGAGGCGATGAGATCGACCCCCACGGGGCGATGCAGATCAACGGCAGCCAAGCGACCCTCATCACACCGCACCTCTACGTCCGCGGCACGTGCGACAAGACCTCGAACTCGTGGAACGGACCGACCACGGAGGGCGCCGGCGAGATCGAGGACACCCTGGCGGGACTGCTCGAGCCCGATCACTCGACGATGACGGAACGTGGCGGAAGGACGTTCTGCCCGCCGCCCGCAACCCTGCTGAGCCCGGGCATGGGCTGCGTGTTCGAGGGCAACTCGGGCTATCCGGTACGCCTGGATCCAGGGGTCTACTACGGCGGCTGGGTGATCAGGGGCCAGGCCCGCATCGAGCTCAACCCGGGCATCTACTACATCGCCGGTGGCGGGATCCAGATGAGCGGCAACCCGAGCAACTCCCTCGAGGCCGTGGACGGGACCGACATCGGGCGGATCCTGATCTTCAGCACCGGCGATCCGGACTACACCGAGGCGTGCGTCCAGGACCCGGACTACCCGGCCCCGCCGCCGGTCTCGTGGACACAGTACGCCCGGCCGGACGGCGATGCGGGTTCCGACGGCGACTGGACCGGGACGTTCGTCGACATCAGCGAGGAGACCGCCGACGACGCGACGCTCCTGGTATCCCCGGCGGATCCGACCGATGACAACCACTACGACGTCACGTTGTCCGGCGTCGACACGCCCGCGGATCTCTCGGGTGTGGTGGTGCGCTACCGCTACTCGAAGACCGGCGACGATGCGGGGCAACCGATCGACCTGACGGTGGAGCTGCGCGAGGGCACGAACGTCATCGCGTCGGAAACTCATACCGCCATCGAGGGCGTCGATGGGTCGGGCTGGCAGGACGGGAGCTTCACGCTCACCACGACCGAGGCGGGGGCGGTGACCGACTGGTGGGGCCTGAGCCTGCGCTTCGACCCGTCCTCGACTGATCCGCCGGAGGGTCGCCAGTCACAGATCAGCTGGGCGGAGGTCGAGGTCCCGCCGGGCAGCGGTGCCCTCGCGGCCCGGCGGTGCCAGGGCAAGATTGAGCTCGTAGGCGGCAACTCCTTCAAGGCGTGGCCGACAGACATCGCGCCGTGGGCCGGTCTCCTGATGTGGCAGGACGGGACGCTCGAGGGCAACGGCAACGGGAACAACCCCGTCGCCCGAGTTGACCTCGGCGGCCAGGGCACGATGAACATCGCCGGGACGATCTATGGCCCACAGGCCGAATGCTCCCTACGCGGGAACTCGGCCGGCGACCCGGCCGACAACACCGCGTCCGTCCAGATGATCTGCTGGCGGTTCCACATCGTCGGGAACGGGGGCCTGAACATGCCGTACGACCCCGACCAGCTGTTCGGCAATCCGCAGAAGGGGCTCGTGCACTGATCGCGCCGGGCGGTTGAAAGGCCGGCTGAGCTGGCTCCCCGCTGTTCAGGCCGGGGGCGTCGGACCTTCCTTGGCGAGCCTGAGGGCGAGCTGAGCGGCCTCCCGCGGGTCGTGCGCGCGGTGCACGCGCGGCCCGCCCAGGCGCTGCTCGCTCTCGAGCCGCCACGAGGCGAGCCCGACGACGTGGCGCCCCATGCGCAGGGCCAGGCCGATCTCCGACAGCGTCCCGTGCCGACCGCCGACCGCCACCACCGCGTCCGACGCGGTGACCACCACCAGGTTGCGGACCACGCCCAGCCCGGTCGCCACCGCCACCTGCACGTACTCGTTGGCCTCGGCCGCCGCGTCGCCGGGCAGGATGCCGATGGTCAGGCCGCCGGCACCGGTCGCTCCGCGGCTGGCCGCGCGCATCACGCCTCCCAGGCCGCCGGTCACGACCGCCGCTCCCCCGCGCGCCAGCAGCTGGCCGACCTCCTCGGCCCACTCCAGGATGCGGTGCGCATCGGGCCCGCGGGGATCGCCGTCGCCGATGACCGCCACGTAGGGTGGGCGAGCGCGGACGATCGGCTCAGCCATGGTCGCCTCCGAGGGGGAGGCTGAAGAGCGGCTCGTAGCGCGCGGGACCGCGTCCCAGACGGCTTCGGAACATGATCACCTGCTCGACCGGCACCTGCGCCGATGGCGCGGCCTGTCGCTCGAGCCACTCGGTCAGGGGCGGCCCGCCGAACCGGTCGCGCGACCGGGCGAGCGTGAGGTGCGGCCGAAACTGGGTCCGATCCTCCTCCAGCGCCAGGCCGCGACGGACCAGGCGGGCCAGCTCCGCCAGCCGGCGTCCCGGGTCGGTGAGGCCGTACCAGAGCACCCGTGCGCGGTTCGCGGAGGGGAACGCCCCCAGTCCGCCGCCGGCCAGCTCGAAGCGCGGCAGCCTGGTCACCGCCGGCGCCAGCGTGGCCTCCATCGGGCCGACCTGCGCCGCCGGCATCGAGCCCAGGAAGGCGAGGGTGATGTGCCAGCCGCCCGGATCGGTCCAGCGCAGGTCGGCGACCTCGGGGTCGTCGCGCCACCCGTCCACCGCGTCGGTCAGCGCCGCCCGCAGGTACTCGGTGATCGGCACCGCGACGAAGCAGCGCCAGGACTCCCCCTCGGACGGGGCCCCGCCTCGCGTCTTGGCAGGCGCGGGAGGGCCGCTGCTCACCGCGCCACCGCCAGCCGCCGGTCGACGATCGGCACCAGCTCGCTGAGCGAGCGGATCAGGGGGACGCCGTCGGGGGCTCGCTCATGCCGCCCGCGCCGGTCGAGCAGGACCGCGCCGATGCCCACCCCGAGGGCACCGGCCACGTCAGCGTCGAGGTGGTCACCCACGTGGAGCGCCTCCCCGGGCTCCACGCCGGCCCGCTCGAGAGCATGGCGGAAGATCTCGGGGTGCGGCTTCTCGAAGCCGACGCGGGCGCTCGGCACCACGAAGTCGAGCAGGCGGACCAGGTCGAGCGAGTGGAGGAGCTCCGGCAGCGTCCAGACCCAGTTGGAGACCGCCCCCAGGGTCAGGCCGCGGGCCCGCAGCTGCTCCAGCGCGGGAACCGCGTCGGGGAAGACGTGCCAGTGGCTGGTGACCATGAACAGCTCCCCGAGGCGCCGGAAGAAGGCGTCGGGCAGGTCGTGCAGTCCCAGCTCGTTGAGGGCGAGCTGGTCGATCTCGACCATCCGCCTGTGGGTGGCCTCCTCGGTCGCCTCGAAGCCGGTCTCGAGACCCCAGCCGCCGTGGCGGTAGGCGTGGTGCAGCGCGTCGCGCAGCGCCTCGACGTCGACCTCGATACCGAACTCCTCGAACGCGATCGCGTACACGTGCTCCCACGACGGGTTGGGGCGCATCAGGGTCTCGCCCACGTCCAGGAAGACGGCGCGCAGCGGCGTAGAGGAGGGATCCGTGGACATCGGCCTAAGAGTAGCCGGGGACACGCGGCGCGGTGCCGACGGGGCGGCCGTTATCGGCTCAGGAGCGACTACTCGTTGTAGAGGCGCTCTTCGATCAGCTTCTCCGCCGTCACCCGCCCGGTCGGGTCGAAGCAGCTGTACTCGAACATCTTCTCGTACTCGAGGTCGACGTTGTCCTGGCCGCCGCGGTTCTTCTCCACCGTCACCACCACCCAGTCCCGGTAGCGCTGCGCCTGGTACGGGTTGAACTCGATGTTCACCTTGGCCACGATGTTGTACTTGTCGTTCAGGATCAGGATGATGTCGCTCTCGTAGTTGATGGCGCTGCTGCCGCGGAGGTGGTGGTTGCGGAGGCGCTTGGCCTTCAGCCCCTCGCGGTCGGCCGCCACGATCGCCACCACCGGGATCTCCTGGGCGAGCGCGATGTCCTTCAGGCCGCTGACGATCCGCGTCACCTTCTCGGTCTCCTCCGCCGGCTCCGGGATGACCGGGACCTTCTGGAGGTAGTCGACGAACAGGACCAGGCGTCGCCCCTCGTCGCCGCGGTGCTCGGCCACCAGCTGGCGCAGGTTGTCGATGGTCGACTGCGTGGCGGTGCCGCGCATCAGGAACAGGTTGGTCCCGTAGCGCGCGATCCGCTCCAGGCTCGGTCGCAGGCGCGGGTTGGCGCCGAGCTTGGCCCGCGTCCCCGTCTCAGCCGATGCGGTGTAGCTGCCCAGGACCTCCTTCTTGACGTCCTGGATCTTCACCGCGCCCGACTTCTGCGGCAGGTGGGCCAGCAGCGACTCCATGGCGATCATGCGCTGCATCAGGTAGTCGTCGTCGTGCTCGAAGCAGACGTACAGCACGCTCGCCTGGCCGGAGGCGGCCATGTTGCGCGCCATCTGGAGGGCGATGGTCGTCTTGCCCGCCCCCTGCGCCCCGCCGATCAGCATCAGCTCGCCTGGGCGTAGCCCGCCGCCGACCGTCTTGTCCAGCGGCACGAAGCCGGTGGCGATGGGCACGAAGTCCTCGATGTGTCCGGAGGCGACCCGTTCGTTGAGGCTGGTGAGGACGTCCAGGGCGGATCGCGGCGCGAGGGTTCCCTCCCCCACGTCGAGCTTCCAGTCCGCGCGGGCCGGGTTCGGCTGCGTGGTCGGCTCTTCGATCATCGGGTCGCAGGCTCCTGTCGCTGGGGCTCGGTGGCTCGGTATGGCTCGGCTCTGCGCGGGCGGACGGGTTGTGCGTCCGCGCAACGCGGGCGAGTATACGCGCTGCCCGCCAGCTTCCCCAATAGACCGATAGAACTAGCGGCGCTGCTGGCCCAGCGGCCGGGCGCCGTGGTCGCGGTCTCGGCCGATATTCGCGCCGGTAATACAACAGCGGCGGGGGCCCCTCGCTGCCGTCGGAATACTCGCCAGGCGCATGCGGTGACGACTCTGGGGCTCGGCAACCGCCGCTGTATCTGCCACGGGAATAGCCAGCTCGGGCACGGCGCTGGCGCCGACTTGGGCGGCGGGGCGATCGCCGGGGCGAGGAGGGAGCTAGGCGGGCTGGGGAGCGGGGCCGCGGCGGGGCGCCTCGGGGGCGCCCTCCTCGGCGGGCGGCTGCTCGGGCTCGCCGGCGGGCGCATCGGCCTTGCGGGGTCGAGGTCCCTGGCGCGGAGGCAGGACCCCCTCGAACAGCGACTCGAACTCCTCGGACTCGATCGTCTCCTTCTCGACCAGGAGCGCGGCCAGGCGGTCGAGGATGTCGCGGTGCTTCGTCAGGGCCTCGGTGGCCCGCGCGT
>CAYXZN010000141.1:0-5958 GCA_964469325.1 uncultured Steroidobacteraceae bacterium | reverse complement strand
CGGCGGCGCGGGGACGGGTCACGCGGCCGGCGCCTCCAGTCCCTCCGGTACCGCATCGGGGATCGCCATCGGCAGCGCGCCGGGGAAGGCCGAGCGGCCGGCGGCCAGCCCATCGGCGAGCGCGGCCAGGCTGGCCGGCACGTCGGTGTAGACGGCCAGACCGGCATCGGCGCCCGGCAGGAGGACCAGGTCGGACGGGCTGCGCAGGGCGACGTGGACCACCCGCCGGGCGGCGGACGCCAGCGAGGCGAGGAAGGGGAGCTCCGCGGGGACGGTGAACGCGTCGCGGGTGGCGATCAGCAGGACGTCGGCCCGTGCCGCCAGCGCCAGCGCTCGCTGGCGGGCCGCGGCCGAGGTGGAGCTGCCGGGAACGATCCGCTCGGCGAGCACGCGCGGGAAGCGCCGCTCCAGCGCGAGCCCGAGCAGCGGTCCTTCGCCGGTCTCGTCCTCCACGGGGCTCTTCCGCGAGCTGCCGAGCTCAACCGCGCCGACCAGCGCGCCGGGCTCGAGCGGCAGCAGCTCCCCGCCCCAGGCGAGGGTCAGTGACCGGCGCGCCACCTCGTCGGCGAGGGGCTCGTAACGGGAGGTGAGGCGCGCCAGGTCGGCGATGGGCGGCGGGCCGGGGTGGCTGCGCTGAAGGGCGCGGATTCGCCGCAGCGCGGCCGCCACCCGCTGCTCGGCGAGCGTGCCGTCGCGGATGGCCGACTCGATGCTCGCCATGGCGCGCCACTGCCCGCGGAGGGGCATCACCACGTCGGCCCCGGCCGCGAGCGCCCGCACCGATGCCTCCTCGGGCCGCATGGTGGCGGTGATGGCGTCCATCCACATGGCGTCGGTCAGCAGCACGCCGTTGAAGCCGATCTCGTCCCGCGCCAGCGCGAGGATCGGCTGGGCCACGGTGGCCGGACGAGACCCGCCCAGGCCACGGTAGACGACGTGCGCGGTCATCACGATCGGGGCGCGGCGAGCGGCCCGGAACGGCACCAGGTCGCGCCTGCGGAGGGCCCGAATCCCGCCTTCCACCACCGGCTGGCCGAGGTGCGAGTCGATCGGCGTCCGCCCGTGCCCGGGGAAGTGCTTGGCCGTGGCAGCCACGCCCGCCTCGCGGTAGCCGGCCAGCGCGGCGGCGCCCAGCTTGGCCACGAGCTCCGGATCGGACCCGAAGGTGCGTGCGCCCAGGGTCGGGTTCCACGGGTCGGCGGCCAGGTCGAGGACCGGCGCGAGCACGGTGTCGATCCCCAGCGCGGCAAGCTCCAGTCCGGAGGCGCGCGCGACCTCCCGGGCGAGGCGCGGGGAACGGGTGGCGGCGACGGCCATGGCGCTCGGGAAGCGGGTGAGCGGCGCGCCGAGGCGGACGATGTGACCGCCCTCTTGGTCGACGGCGATCCGCAGCCGGTCGTGGCTCCGCCGCCGCAGCTCGGCCACCAGCCGCCTGACCTGGTCAGGGTCGACCACGTTCTGCCCGAAGAGCACGACTCCGCCGATCCCGCGACGGACGAGGTCGTCCGCCTCGGCATCGACCTTGACACCGGCGATCGCGCCCCAGCAGAGGCGCGCCGCGGCGCGGCTCGGGTCGCGCTCCGAGGCTATGCCGTTCCCCTTTCTCTCGGTCGACGATCGCCTGATCGCCGCGCATTCTGCCAGCGGCGTGCGCCTGCGCGCAGCGCTTCGCCGCTCAGCCGCCTCGATTCTGGGGTTCGGCGGCAGAGGCGTCTGCCGGCCGGAAGTCCTGCCCCGATCGGGGCGCCGCGGCCGGCTCGGGGATGCGACGCGCAGCGACCAGCCCGACCACCGCCACCGCGCCCATCATCACGTTGACCGCCACGATCCCCGCGCCGATCGACCCGCCCAGCGCGACCGCGCCCGCCACGATCGCGCCCGCCGCCCCGGTGCCGAGCGCGATGCCGAGCACGTTCGACAGCTGGATGCTGGCCGAGTTCGCGCCCTCCGCTCCCCGGGGGGTGGTCTCCAGCAGCACGAGCGTGATGGTTGAGTAGGCGAGCCCCATCCCCAGCCCGGCTATGGCCCAGCCGAGCGCCGCCAGCAGGATCGGCGCCTGCGGGAGGAGGACCAGGCTGACGACGCCGATGCCGACCAGCACCAGGCCGAAGCCGGCCGCGATGAGCGGCCGTCGGGTGCCGCGGTGCGCGAGGCGGGCCTGGACCCACGACCCGGCCGCCCAGGTGACCGCGGCGGTGGTCAGGGAGAGGCCGCCGACCAGGGTTCCCGCCCCTCGCACGGTGGCGACCGCCAGCGGGATGAACGCCTCCGCGCCGAAGAAGGCGAGACTGATCAGCGCCAGCCCGCCGACCGCGGCCCCGCGCCCCGGGCGCAGGCGGAGCGTGCCGGCCGGGAGGAGGCGAGCCACGGCGGCGCCGGCCAGTCCCAGCCCGGGGATCGCCAGCAGCGCCGCCAGCCACGGCACCCGCGCAGAGAGGCCCGCCAGCACCAGAGCCGCGCCCAGCGTCAGCAGCAGCGCGTCGCGCACCCGGGTGGTGGCCCCGGCTCCCCCGTCGCCGGCGCGCAGCCGGCGCATCGGTCCGGACACCGCCACGGCGGTCAGCGGCACCAGGGGGACCAGCGCCAGGAAGACCAGCCGCCAGCTGGCGGCCTCGGCCACGTAGCCAGCGAGGGCGGGGCCGACGATCCCGGGCAGCACCCACGCGCTCGAGACGATGGCGATCATCCGCGGCTGCCGCTCCGGGGCGTAGCCGCGGGCGATGGCGACGTACAGGACCGCCGAGATGGCGCCCGCGCCAAGGCCCTGGAGGGCGCGTCCGCCGACCACCACCTCCATCGACGGCGCCAGGCCGGCGGTGGCCAGGCCGATGGAGAAGAGCGCGGTCCCGATCGCGAACGAGCGGAACACGCCGTGACGGTCCGCGTCGCGCGCGGCCAGGCCGATGGCGATCAGGCTGGTCAGGAAGAAGCCACTGAAGGCCCAGCCGTACAGCTCGAGCCCGCCCAGGTCCTCGAGCGTGGCGGGCAAAACGGTCGTCACCGCCAGCCCTTCGAAGGCGATGGCGGTGACCATGAACACGAGTCCCGCCGTCAGCAGCCGCTGCCCGGCGGGCGGGAGCGCGGGGCCGGTCACGCGGGGATGCTAGGGCAGCCGCGAATCGGCTACCGTCGCCTCGTGCATGCGGCCGACCTCGCGATCAGGATCGGGCGGTACGATCCGCGCCCCTCCCGAGGGATCACCGACGTGCCCGGCGTCCGGGTCGGCCCATGAGCTCTCGCCGGCCCGATCACGTCGACCCCTGGCAGTTCACCGAGCGCTGGCCGGTGCGCCAGTACGAGCTCGATTCGAACGGACACGTGAACAACGCCGTCTACCTGAACTACGCGGAGCAGCTGGCGATCGACCACGCCGAGGCGGCGGGCTGGGGGCGCGAGTTCATGCAGCGCCACGGCGGCGGCTGGGTGGTGCGCGAGCACACGATCACCTACCACCGGCCCGCCGGCTACGGGGACCGGCTCGAGCTGACTACCAGGGTGGAGCTGCTGCGGGGCCCGCGCGGGGTGCGGCGGACCACCATCCGCCGCGAGCCGGACGGCGAGCTGCTGGCGGAGGTGGTTACCGAGTGGGTCTGGGTCCGATCCACGGACGGGCGGGCGACCCGTATTCCCGACGAGCTGCTCGCCGCCTACCGCGCTCGGCCCTGATGGGCGGCCGTCGTGGACGCGCCCGGCCGCACCTCGATCGGCCGTCCCTGGTCGTCGAGCGCGACGAACACGAAGCGGCCGGTCGTCGCCAGGCGCCGCTCGCCGCTGAGCAGATCCTCCACGAACATCTCGATGCCGGTCGTGAGCGAGGTGCGGCCCACTTCCGTCACCCGGGCCACCAGCTCCACCATCTGCCCGGCGCGGACGGGGACCTTGAACTCGATGCGGTCGACCGCCACGGTCACCATCGTCCGCCGGGCGAAGCGGGTGGCGGCGATGAAGCCGGCGCGGTCCATCAGGCCCAGGGCGTGCCCGCCGAACAGCGTGCCGAAGTGGTTCGTCTGGTGCGGCTGGACGAGCTCGACCAGCCGCGCCTCGGAGGACTCTCCGGAGCGCGGCTCGCGGGCGGGATCGGCGGTAGCCGGCGTCTCGCTCACCGCGCGAGGGTAGCCCAAGGCGCGGGAGGTGGTGAGGCGGAAAAGTGGTGGAGCCGGCAACCTCACGGCTGGCGGCCCCATGGCAAGGAGCCGGCAGGACTCCTACCTACGCACCGGCTCCCTGGCTCATAGGAGGAGTGCAACTTGCGGGCCAGAACTCCTTCACGCGGTCGTCGCGCGCCCGACGTAGACTGAGATCATGTTCACCAGCTCGACCAAGACCCGGATGCCGGCGCCGGAGGAGGCGCTCCCCGGCCGTCCGACGCCGATCCCCACCGCCGAGCGCCACCATGTCAGCGGCCAGCCGCTCAGGCCGCCGTACCCTGCCGGAACGGAGGTCGCGGAGTTCGCGCTCGGCTGCTTCTGGGGCGAGGAGAAGCTCTACTGGCAGCAGCCGGGCGTCGTGGTGACCGCGGTGGGTTACCAGGGCGGCTACACGCCCAACCCCACCTACGAGGAGGTCTGCACCGGCAGGACTGGGCACGCCGAGTCGGTGCGGGTGGTCTTCGATCCACAGCGGATCAGCTACGAGGAGCTGCTGCGCCTCTTCTGGGAGGCCCATGACCCGACCCAGGGGATGCGGCAGGGCAACGACCTCGGGTCGCAGTACCGGTCGGTGATCTTCACCCACTGCGATGCGCAGCGGCACGCGGCGGAGGCGTCACGCGACGCCTACCAGGCGGAGCTGCGCAAGGCCGGCTACGGCGAGATCACCACCGAGATCCGCGACGCGCCCGAGTTCTACTTCGCCGAGGACTACCACCAGCAATACCTGGCCAAGAACCCGAGCGGCTACTGCCCCGATCACTCCACCGGCGTCGCGTGCCCGATGCCGACGGGGGTAAGCGCGCCGCTGGAGCGGCAGGTCTAGACCCCTCCCACCCACGGCGCTCATGACACGCTACGAGGGGCCCGGTGACGCGGCCGCGCCGCCTTGCTCGGGGCGCATAGCATCGTGAGGGGTGGACCATATCGGCACGCGAGGAGGAAGAGGAGATGCCCAAGTACCTGTTCGTCGGCAGCTACACCGCTGAAGGGGCGAAGGGGGTCCTCGAGAAGGGCGGATTGGCCCGGCGCGACGCGGCGCGGAGAGCGATCGAGTCGGTCGGCGGCTCCCTCGAGGCCTTCCATTTCGCATTCGGCGAGGATGACGCGTACGTGCTCTTCGACGCTCCCAATCATGCGGCTGCAAGCGCCGTCTCGCTTACCGTGGGCGCGGCCGGTGGGTTCCGCGGACGCACCATCGTGCTGATCACGCCCGAGGAGGTCGACGAGGCGGCGGGAATGTCGGCGGACTACCAGCCTCCCGGGAGCTGACGGCCGCTTGCCGCGGGCGGCGGGGTGCGGGTCTCAGCCGACCCTCGTCGCCTTATTGCGAATGGACGCGGACCGCCCCGGGGTTCTCGGTAGTCCTGTACACCGGATTTCACCAGACGATCCTCGGCCAGGAACAGGCGCACGAGCGCTCGGAGGTTAGACCGTTCGAGCCGTCGCCGCAGCTCGCGACGGCGAATGAGCCGCCAGTAGTACAGGGCGCCGCCAGCGAGGGCGCCGATGACGCCCACCTGCAACGCGGCCAGGGCGGCGGGTAGGAGGGCGCTCACGCGACCCGCTCCTCGGCTTGCTCGTGCTCGTCGGCTGCCGCCAGCGTCTCGCGTTCGCGCTGGATGGCACTCAGGCGTTCCTTGAGGGTCTCCCAGTATCGGTCGCGCTCGGCAGGATCGCGAATCAGGCGCCGGTCGAATGGACGGTGTCGGCGGAGCCAAACCGTTAGGAATCGCACCTCCACAAGATGGGCCGCGGAGGAGGGTCGCACCATAGCGGGATGGTCCGGGCGGGCGGCGGGGCCCCGCGA
>CAYXZN010000140.1:0-6018 GCA_964469325.1 uncultured Steroidobacteraceae bacterium | reverse complement strand
CAGGACCGGGTAGCCGACCTCGGCCGCCTGGTCGAGCGCGTCACGCAGGTCGGTCAGGATCCCGCGGCTGCCGGGAATGGTCGGCAGCCCGTGGGCCGCCAGCATGCGTCGCACCGCGTACTTGCTGCCGAACCGCTCCAGCACCTCGGCGGGCGGCCCGATGAACGCAAGGTCGTGGGCGGCGCACACCTCGGCGAAGGCGGCGTCCTCGGACAGGAAGCCGTAGCCAGGATGGATGGCGTCGCAGCCCGACACCAGCGCGGCGCTCACCAGCGCGGGCTGGTTGAGGTAGCTGCGGCGAGCTTCCGGCGGACCGATGCAGATCGACTCGTCGGCCATCCGCACCGCCAGCGAGTCGCGGTCCGCCTCGCTGTAGGCCACCACGGCCGGGATGTCGAGGTCGCGGCAGGCGCGCAGGATGCGCACGGCGATCTCGCCGCGGTTGGCGACCAGGATCTTGCCGAACATCAGCTCGCCACCTCGCTGCGCTGGAGCGTGGCCGCGGTCGCTTCCAGCGAATCGCCGTCCGAGACGTTCAGGGTCGTGGCGTCCGGCGCGATCCGCCGCACCATGCCTGTCAGCGCGGCGCCCGGCCCACACTCGACGAAGGTGTCGACCCCGTCGGCCGACATGTGCCGCACGCTCGCCACCCACTCGACCGGCGAGCGGACCTGCTCGGCGAGCAGGCGCAGCAGCGAGGGAGCGTCGCGCACCGCGGCGGCGGTCACGTTGCTGACCAGCGGGGGCTCCGGGTCGTGCCACCGGACCCGCTCGAGCTCCCCGGCCAGCGCGCGGCTGACCGGCGCCATGTACGGCGAGTGGAAGGCGCCTGAGACGCGCAGCGGGATGACCCGCTTCGCCCCCGCCTCCCGCAGTGCGGCACCGGCGGCCTCGATCCCCGCCAGCGTGCCGGAGATGACCACCTGCCCGGGCGCGTTGTCGTTCGCGACCACCACCTCGCCGTCGGCGAGGCTGCTCAGCACACCGGCCACGCGGTCGCGGTCGAGGCCGATCACCGCCGCCATGCCGCCGGGCGGACCTTCCGCCGCGGCCTCGGACATCAGCTCCCCGCGACGGCCGACCAGCCGCAGCCCGTCCTCGAGCCCCAGGGCGCCGGCGGCCACGGCGGCCGCGTACTCGCCAACCGAGTGCCCCGCCACCAGGGCCGCCTCGACCCGCCCGATCCGCTCCTCCAGGGCCCGGAGAGCGGCCAGGGAGGCTGCCACCAGGCACGGCTGCGTGAAGCGGGTGTCGTCCAGTCGATCGGCGGGCCCGTCCCAGCTCAGGCTGCTCACCGCCCAGCCGAGCACCTCGTCCGCGACCGCGAAGACCTCCCGCGCGGCCGCGGAACGGGCGGCCAGCTCGCGGCCCATGCCAACGGCCTGGGAACCCTGGGGTGAGAAGAGGAGGGCGATGCGCATGCGCTACGCCTCGACCTCGATCAGTGTCTGCCCGTACTCGACCGCCTCGCCGCTCTCGGCCGCCAGGCCCCGGACGACGCCCGTCCGTGGCGCGCGCACCTCGTGCCGCACGCCGAGCACGTCGACGTACCCGAGCGGCGACCCTCGCTCCACCTCCAGCCCCGGGCCGAGACCGTCGGCGTAGATGAAGTACCCGACCGCGGGCGAGGCCACCGCCATGAGCGGAGTCCCGCCCTCTCCGGCGCCACCGCCGGCCTCGACCTGGCCGTTGCGGCCCGGGTTGGCGCGCTCGGAGGTGGCCGAGTCACCGTCGGTGGCTCCGGGCATCGGTTGAGCGGCCCCTCCCGCCTGGCGGGACGGGTTCCCGCTCGCCGCACCGCTCGCGGCTTGGCTCGTCGGCGCGCTCCCAGGCGGGATCGCGGCGGCACTGACCCGGAGGCGCAGCTCACCCTGGCGCACCTCGATCTCGCCCAGCCCGTGGCGCGCCAGCCGCTCCGTGAGGAGCGGCAGCAGCTCCCTGGTCGCCCGCTCGATCGCGATCAGCTCGTCCTGCGGCTCGCTCACCGCTGCTCCTCCGGCTCGGCATCATCGGGCCCACCGGGCCAGACCTCGCTCCAGCGGGGCCGCCGCCCCGGGACCCCCTGGAGGAGCCGGCTGATGCGGCGGCCGAGCGACGCCGCCTCGCCCGCTCCGACCTCGGCCGACTCGGCCTCTCGGAAGGCGCCGATGGCCCGCAGCCTCGCGTACCTGCGCGTGCCGAGCTCGCCGTTGGGCAGCTGGTCGAGTTTCCGCAGGGCGGCCACCAGCTCGCGGCGGATGGCCCGTGCGGTGCCGGGCAGATCCTCGTGTGCGCCCCCCT
Source organism: uncultured Steroidobacteraceae bacterium (assembly GCA_964469325.1). Taxonomy (GTDB): domain Bacteria; phylum Chloroflexota; class Limnocylindria; order QHBO01; family QHBO01; genus CAYXZN01. Next base: position 3,738 of record CAYXZN010000140.1, on the reverse strand, counting down.
CCGGCTCCTCGATGACGCGGTCGATCACCCCGAGCTCGAGCTGGTCGGCGGCGGTCATGCGCATCGCGGCCGCCGCCCGAGGAGCCTCCTCCGCGGAACGCCACAGGATGGCGGCGCAGCCCTCCGGGCTGATGACCGAGTACACCGCGTTCTCGAGCGCGAGCACGACGTCGCCGACCCCGATGGCGAGGGCACCGCCGGATCCGCCCTCACCGACGATGACGACCACCACGGGCACGCGCAGGCCGGTCATCTCCTTGATCGAGGCGGCGATCGCCTCGGCCTGTCCGCGCTCCTCGGCGGCCGGGCCGGGAAACGCGCCCGGCGTGTCGATCAGGGTCACGATTGGCAGGCCCAGCTTGTCGGCCAGCCGCATCAGCCGCCGCGCCTTGCGGAAGCCATCGGGGTGGGGCATGCCGAAGTTGCGGGCGATGTTCGAGTCGGTGTCGGTCCCCTTCTGGTGCCCGACCACCATCACCGGCCGTCCCTCGAGCAGGGCCGGGCCGCCGACGACCGCCGGGTCGTCGCCGTACGCGCGGTCCCCGTGCAGCTCCACGAAGTCGTCGAACAGGTGCGGGACCAGGTCGAGGGTCCGTGGGCGCGCCGGGTGCCGGGCGAGCTGCACCCGCGACCAGGCGAGGGCGACTGCGTCGGGCGCCGCCTCAGTGCCAGCCACGGCTTCCAGCTCGGGCAGGGTCACTGGGGCTCCTCCCTTCCCCGCTGACCCGCCAAGCCTTCCCTGCGCGGAGCAGCGTCGACCTTGTGGTGGGCCGTGCCGTTGCCGGCAGGAGGCTCGGCGTCGATCCCGATCGTCTCGCTCACCGCCCCACCCACGCGCTCGGCCAGCCCGGACAGTACGCCGATCGGGCCGCGGCGGGCGGCCGCCTCGTCCCGGGCGCCCGCCTCGGCCGCCCGGACCGGAAGCGCGCCCAGCAGGCGCGCCAGCGTGGCCCGCAGCTCGGTCCGCGGGACGACGGCGTCGACGAAGCCGTGCTCGAGCAGGAACTCGGCGCGCTGGAATCCTTCCGGCAGCTCCTCGCCCACCGTCCCCGAGGCGACCCGGGCGCCGGCGAAGCCGATCAGGGCTCGCGGCTCGGCCAGGACCACGTCACCCAGGGAGGCGAAGCTGGCCAGCACGCCCCCGGTGGTCGGGTCGGTGAGCACGCTGATGAACGGGATCCCCTCGCGGTCGAGCTCGACGAGCGGCGCCGTCGTCTTCGCCAGCTGGAGCAGCGAGACGGTTCCCTCCTGCATCCGGGCACCGCCGGACGCGCTGACCACCACCGCCGGGATGCGCTCTCCGAGCGCCCCCTCGAAGCAGCGCGCCAGCTTCTCTCCTACCACGCTCCCCATCGACCCGCCCATGAAGCGGAAGTCGAGCAGCGCGATCGCCACCCGGCGGCCGTCGATGGCGCCCGTCCCCCACACCGCCGCCTCGCGCAGCCCGGTCTTGACCTGCGCCGCCTCCAGCCGATCGGGGTAGGGCTTCTGGTCCTCGAAGCCGAGCGGGTCGGTCGACTCGAGGTTCGCATCGCGCTCCGTGAAGCTGCCGCGGTCGAGGAGCAGGTCGATCCGCTCCCCGACGCTCATCCGGAAGTGATGCCCGCACGACGGGCAGACGCGCAGGTTGCGCTCGAGCTGGCGGTTGAAGGTCTGCTGCTCGCAGTCGGGGCACTTCGTCCACGCGTCGGAGGGCCCGGCGCGTCGGCGGCTGAAGGGGAACTTGATCGGCAACTGGGCCTCCGGCTCCTATCGGTGAGTGGCTCGCCAGACGGCGACCGCCGCGACCCCGGCGACGCCGACTGCCGATCCGACCGCTCCCGTCAGGAGCAGCCGCTGCGGCGTCAGCTGCTGGCGGCTCCAGTCCGCCACCGCCGCCCTCGCCCCGGCGACGGGTCGATGCGAGGAGCCCCGCAACCGCCGCGCCAGACGCTCCTCGAAGCGCGCGCTGGGCGGCACGCCGGCCAGCGAGGCGCGCAGAGTGGCGGCGGCGTCGAGCAGCGGGCGCAGGGCAGGGTCGACCACCGGCGTCTCGCCGGCGACCAACGCGTCAACCGCGCGATCGAGTCGCTCGGCCTGGGTCGTGCCCGTCATCGGCTCGTCTCCTGTCGACAGACGGATTCGGAAAGGCAAGTGCAGGGGGCCCGTCATCGTATCCGAACACCGCGGTGCGGCATTCGTTACCGATCCGACGAGGTCAGCGCTCGAGACGCTCTGCCAGCTCGCGCAGGGCGCGGTGCAGGAGCACCCGGGCGGCGCCCTCGGATCGATCCAGCACGGCGCCGATCTCCCGGGAGCTCAGCCCCTCGGCGAAGCGCAGCAGCACCACCTGGCGGCGCTCCTCCGGCAGCTCGGCCACCGCTCGCAGCACCGCGCGCAGCTCCTCGGCGCGGTCCACCAGCCCTGCCGGATCAGCGTCCGGGGCATACGTCGGGGGAGCCGACTCGAAGGGCGAGGTCGGACGGCGCATCCGGCTGCGGCGATGGTTCCGGGCGTTGTTGCGGGCGATCTGGAAGAGCCATGCCCGGAAGCTGGCCCCCTCGTCGCGGAAGCGGCCGATGGCGCGCAGGGCGGAGACGAACGTCCGGGCGGTGACGTCCTCGGCGTCGTGGTGGTCGCCGAGCTCGTAGAACGCGTAGCTGTAGATGGGTCCGACGTATCGGCGGTAGAGGACCTCGAACGCCGCCGGGTCGCGCTGGGCGGCGCGCACCGCGGGGAGGTCGGGGTCCGGTCCGGCGGAGACTGCGGGACGTCCCGGTCTCGGCCGGCGGTCCGGCGCGCGCTCCGTCATCGGGCTGCCCCCACGGGCTCCGGCAACCGCACCCAGGTCACCTCGCCGTAGCCGACCGCGACCGGTCCGTCGACCGTCTCGACCAGCAGCGCCCCGTCGTCGGCCACGCCGATGGCGGTCCCCTCGACCTCGGCGCCGTCCGCTCCGACGCGCACCGCGCGGCCGTCGAGCCAGGACGCCTGGCGCAGCCGGACCAGCGGCGAGCGTCCGTCCTCCACCGCGGCGACCTCGTCGGCCAGCGCGTCGAGCAGGCCCGCCAGCAGGAGCACCCGATCGACCTCCTCGCCGACCAGGTCGGACAGCGACGTGGCGCGCTCCGCGATCTCCGGCGGCATCTCCGTACGGCGCCAGTTCACGTTGATCCCGATACCGACCACCGCCTCGACCAGCCGATCCCCGTCGGCCGCGGTCTCGAGCAGCAGCCCGGCGACCTTCAGCCCGTCGTCGGAGACGAGGTCGTTGGGCCACTTCACGCCCAGCGGGGCATCCGTCGACGCCGCCGCCCGGACCGCGAGCGCCGCTGCGGCGCCCAGCCACCAGGCGCGCTCGGCGGCGAGGTGGGGACGCAGCCCGACGCTGAGCATCAGGTTCAGTCCCGTGGGCGACAGCCAGCTCCGACCGCGGCGGCCACGTCCGGCGGTCTGGAGATCGGCGACCACGACCAGCCCGTCGCCCTCCGGCTCGGCCAGCAGGGTGCGGGCACGGTCGTTCGTGGACGTGATGGTCGGGTGGAACTCCAGCGCGTGGCCGATCCGGCGGCCCGGTCGGACGGCGGCGGCGAGGGGTGTCTCGTGCATCGGTCGGGGCTTCTGGGGGATCGGCCGATTCTACCAGCCGCCTGCGAGCCCACCTCGGGGGCGGTCCGGCGGCATCGGGGCGGAGCCCTGCTACACTCGCCGTCCTGATGAGCCAGACCGTCGCCCAGCGGACGGCCGACGAGCGGGGCG
>CAYXZN010000139.1:0-6102 GCA_964469325.1 uncultured Steroidobacteraceae bacterium | reverse complement strand
TCCGCTGCTCTACGCCGTCTACCGAGCCGTCGGCGCCATCAGCGACGAGGAGCTCCTCACCTTCCGCGAGGCGGGCAGCCGGCTGGAGGGGCACCCGACGCCAGTGCTGCCCTGGGTCGACGTCGCGACCGGCTCCCTCGGCCAGGGGCTGCCGATCGGCGTGGGCGTGGCGCTGGCCGGCAAGCGGCTGGACCGCCTTCCGTACCGCGTCTGGGTGCTGTGCGGCGACAGCGAGATGGCCGAGGGCTCGATGTGGGAAGCGATCGAGCACGCCGCCTTCGCAGGCCTGGACAACCTGACCGCCATCATCGACGTCAACCGGCTCGGCCAGACGGGCGAGACCCGCTTCGGGTGGGATCTCGACGCCTACGCGCGGCGCCTCGGGGCGCACGGCTGGAACACCGTCCAGATCGACGGCCACGATCCCGAGCAGATCGACCGCGCCCTCTCCGAGGCGGTGGCGACGACGGGTCGCCCGACCGCCGTCATCGCCCGCACCGTGAAGGGCAAGGGCTACTCCGGCACGGCAGATGAGCCCGGCAAGCACGGCAAGGCGGTCGACGAGGCCGATGCGGCCATCGCCGAGCTCGGCGGGGTGCGAGAGATGCGGGTCGAGGTCCCCAAGCCCGACGATCGCGCGGCCCAGCCGCACCGCTTCGAAGCCAACGCGCCGCTCGAGCTGCCGCGCTACGAGGTGGGTGGCAAGGAGTCGAGCCGCAAGGCCTACGGCGAGGCGCTGGCAGCGCTCGGACGCGCGCGCGGCGACGTGGTGGCGCTCGACGGCGAGGTGAGCAACTCGACCTACAGCGAGATCTTCCGCGAGGCGCACCCGGAGCGCTACTTCGAGATGTACATCGCCGAGCAGCAGATGGTGGCGGCGGCGATCGGCATGCAGGTGCGCGGCTGGAAGCCGTACGCGTCGAGCTTCGCCGCCTTCTGGACGCGCGCCTACGACTTCATCCGGATGGGCGCGGTCAGCCGGGCGAACATCAAGGTCGTCGGCTCGCACGCAGGGGTGAGCATCGGCGAGGACGGACCGTCGCAGATGGCGCTCGAGGACCTGGCCGCCTTCCGAGCGGTGCACGGCAGCACGGTGCTGTACCCGTCGGACGCGAACCAGACCGCGCGGCTGGTGGCGAAGGTGGCCGACCGCGAGGGGATCGTCTTCCTGCGCACCACCCGCGAGAAGACGCCGGTCATCTACTCCCCCGACGAGGAGTTCGAGATCGGTGGCAGCCGGGTGGTGACCCAGAGCCAGAACGACCGGGTGGCGATCATCGGCGCAGGGATCACCCTGCACGAGGCGCTGGAGGCGGCCGACCTGCTGGCCGGCGACGGCATCAGCGCGCGGGTGATCGACCTGTACAGCCTGAAGCCGATCGACGCCGATACGCTGGTCGAGGCGGCGCGCGTCACCGACGGACGCCTCGTCACCGTGGAGGACCACTGGCCGGAGGGCGGCATCGGCGACGCGGTGCTGGACGTCTTCGCCGATCGCGACCTGCGCCTCCGGGTGGTGAAGCTGGCGGTGCGCCACATGCCCGGCTCGGCGACGCCGGCCGAACAGCTCGCCGCCGCCGGCATCGATGCCGAACACATTGCCGAGGCCGCCCGCCGGCTCGTCCGGGAGACGGTGGGCGCATCGGCCTAGGAGGAACCCCATGACGACTCGACTGCAGCGCCTCTACGACGAGCACGGTCAGAGCCCGTGGATCGACTTCATCGACCGTGAGCTGGTGGAGAGCGGGCGGCTGCGCGAGCTGGTCGACCAGGGGATCCGCGGCCTGACCAGCAACCCGACCATCTTCGCCAAGGCGGTCGGCAGCGGCCAGTACGACACGCTGATCCGCCGCATGCTGGACCGCGGAGCGTCCAACGACGACATCTACGAGGAGATCGCGGTCGGCGACGTGGGCGAGGCGGCCGACCTGCTGCGCGGCGTCTACGACGGCTGCGAGGGGCGCGACGGGTTCGTCTCGATCGAGGTCGAGCCGGCCCTGGCCGAGGACACGCAGGCCACCATCGAGCGCGCCCGGCATTTGTTCGGGCGGCTGGATCGCCCCAACGTCTTCGTCAAGATCCCGGCCACGCCCGCCGGCCTGCCGGCCATCACGCAGGCCATCGGCGAGGGGATCAACGTCAACGTGACGCTGATGTTCAGCGTCGACGTGTACCGCCAGGTGGCGCGGGCCTACATCGAGGGGCTCCGGCGCCGCCAGCAGCGGGGCGAGCCGATCGACCGCATCGCCAGCGTCGCCTCGTTCTTCGTCAGCCGCGTCGACACCAAGGTCGACAAGCTGCTGGAGGAGCGAGGGACCCCCGAAGCGCTCGAGCTCCGCGGCCGCGCCGCCATCGCCAACGCCAAGCTCGCCTACCAGGCCTACGGGGAGATCTTCGGCGGCGACGAGTTCCGCGACCTGGCCGATGCCGGCGCCCGGGTCCAGCGCTGCCTTTGGGCCAGCACCTCGACCAAGAACCCCGACTACCGCGACGTGCTGTACGTGGAGGAGCTGATCGGTCCCGAGACGGTGGACACCATGCCGCTGGCCACCATCGAGGCCTTCCTGGACCACGGGCGGCTGGAGCGGACGCTCGACCGCGACCTCGACCAGTCGCGGCGGGCGATCGAGCAGATCGAGGCGCTGGGGATCAGCATGGAACGGGTGACCACCGAGCTGACCGAGGAGGGGGTCAAGGCCTTCGCCGACTCGTTCGACGAGCTGATCGCGTCGATCGAGGAGCAGCGCAAGGCGCTCACGCCGGCCTGAGCCGATGCCCGGGCCGCACGGCGCCGAGGCACGTCCCGCCACCTCGCTCGAGGCGGCGATCAGCGGGCGGCTGGAGGAGTGGGACCGCGAGCGGGTCGCAGAGCGGCTGTGGCGCCGGGACGGGAGCCTGTGGGCGGCCAGCGGCAAGCCGCCCGCGGAGCTCGAGGCCTGGCTGGGCTGGCTCCGGCTGCCCGACGAGATGCGCGCCCGGGTCGGGGAGGTCTCCAACCTGGCCCGCTCGATCCGCGAGGACGGCTACGGCCAGGCCGGCGTGCTGGGTATGGGCGGCTCGAGCCTCGCGCCGGAGCTGTTCGGCCGCCTCTTCGGACCCTCACGCGGCAGCGACGGCACCGGCCTCGAGCTGCGGGTCCTCGACTCGACCCACCCCGACGCGGTCCGCACGTTCCGCGACTGGGCGACCGCCGCGCGCACGATCTTCTGCGTCAGCTCCAAGTCCGGCACCACCACCGAGCCGCTCGCCTTCCACGCCGCCATGGCCGATGCCGCGCCGGCCCTCGACTTCGTGGCCATCACCGATCCCGACACTCCGCTCGCCGAGCTGGCGCGGTCGCAGGAGTTCCGCGGCATCGTGGAGGGCGAGCCGGACGTCGGAGGTCGCTACTCCGCGCTGAGCGTGTTCGGGCTGGTCCCCGCCGCGCTGGCGGGAGTCGACCTGCCGGGCCTGCTCGATCGGGCCGTGGCGATGGCCGACCGGTGCCGGCTGCCGGCCGGGGAGAACCCGGGCCTCCAGCTGGGCGCCGCCATCGGCGAGGCCGCCCTGGCCGGGCGGGACAAGCTCACCATCCTTACCTCGCCCCGCCTCCGGGGCCTGGCCGACTGGGCGGAGCAGCTGGTCGCAGAGAGCACCGGCAAGCAGGGGAAGGGGATCGTGCCGGTCGTCGGCGAGCCGATCGGGGCCGCCGACCGCTACGGGAGCGACCGCTACTTCGTCTTCCTCACCCTCGCCGGCGAAGACGATCCGCACCTGGGCGCCCTGGCCGAGGAGCTGATGGCGCTGGGGCACTCGGGACAGCACGTCGAGCTGGCCGACCCGCTGGACGTGGGCGGGGAGTTCGTCCGCTGGGAGGTCGCCACCGCCGCGGCCGGGATCAGCCTGGGCATCGACCCGTTCGACCAGCCCAACGTGACCGAGAGTAAGGACGCCACCAGGGGGCTGCTGGAGGCGTACCGGGACGAGGGTGCGCTCCCGTCGTCGGCGCCGCTGCTGACCGACGACGGCATCGGCGTCCACGCCGAGGCCGACCTGATCGGCAGGGGACCGGAGAGCCTGGCCGGAGCGTTGGGCGCGCTGCTCGACGGAGTGTCGGAGGGCGACTACCTGGCTCTGCTCGCCTACCTGCCGGCCGAGCCGCGCGTGGAGGACGCGCTGCAGCGGGTGCGGGTGGAGCTGCGCGATCGGCTGGGAGTGGCGACGACGCTGGGATTCGGCCCGCGGTTCCTCCATTCCACGGGACAGCTGCACAAGGGCGGACCTGCGAGCGGGGTCTTCCTCCAGCTCACGGCCGAGCCCCGTTCGGACCTGCCGATCCCCGGCTGGGAGGAGACGTTCGGCGTCCTGGTGGCGGCGCAGGCGCTCGGCGACCTCCAGAGCCTCCAGCGGCGCGGCCGGCGGGCGGTGCGCCTCCACCTGTCCTATGCGGAGCGCGGGCTGGCAGCCGTCGAGCAGGGGATATCCGAGGCGCTGGCCGGACGCGTCCCGGCCTGAGCCGACAGCACGCAGGGAGGTACCGATGCAGATCGCGGTCGCCGGACTGGGGCGGATGGGAGCAGGCATGGCTCGCCGCCTGGCGCGGGGCGAGCACCAGGTGGTGGCCTGGAATCGCACCGAGTCGGTCGCGGTCGAGCTCGCCGGCGAGCCGGAGAACGCGGGGCGGGTGGAGGTCGCCGAGCCGCTGGAGCGGCTGGTGGAGATGCTCGAGCCGCCGCGGCACGTGATCATCAGCGTCCCGTCCGGGGACGCCACCCAGGCCATGATCGAGCAGCTATGCGGGATCCTCGAGCGCGGCGACGTGATCATCGACTCGGGCAACTCCAACTTCCACGAGAGCCGGCGGCGGGCGGCGGAGGTCGAGGCGCGCGGACTGGAGTGGCTCGACATGGGGGTCAGCGGGGGGGTGTGGGGGCTGCGCGTCGGCTTCTGCGCCATGATCGGCGGCAAGCGCGAGGTGTACGAGCGCTTCGAGCCCGCGGTCCGCACGCTGGCCCCGGAGAACGGCTTCGTGTACTGCGGCCCGGCCGGAGCGGGCCACTACGTCAAGATGGTCCACAACGGGATCGAGTACGGGATCATGCAGGCCTACGGGGAGGGGTTCGACATCCTCCACGCCAGCGACTACGACCTGGACCTGGCAGGCATCGCCGAGATGTGGAACCACGGCAGCGTGATCCGCTCCTGGCTCCTCGAGCTCGCCGCCGCCGCCTTCCGCCAGGACGGCAACGAGCTGGGCGAGATCCGCGGCTGGGTCAACGACTCCGGCGAGGGCCGCTGGACGGTGCAGGAGGCGATCGACCACGACGTGCCGGCACCGGTGATCACGCTGAGCCTGATCCAGCGCTTCCGCAGCCGGCGCGAGCCCGACAGCTACGCGGACCGGGTGATCGCGGCGCTGCGCAACCAGTTCGGCGGCCACGCGGTGCAGGCCGCGACGCCGACCGAGACCACCTCCGAGCCGGGCTCGGACGGCTCCTGACCGATGGCCACCACGATCCGCGAGCCGCGTGCCTCTCCGGAGCGCCAGACCGAGGAGCAGCCGGCGCTCGGGACGGATCGCCCGCGCCCGGAGGACGGCTACCGCCCCAACCCGCTGCGCGAGGGGCTGCGCCACGAACGGATGCCCCAGCCGTGCACCATGGTCATCTGCGGCGCGACGGGCGACCTCGCCCACCGCAAGCTGGCACCTGCCCTCTACAACCTGATGCTCGGCGGCTTCCTGCCGCCGGAGTTCACGGTGGTCGGGTTCGCCCGCCGCGAGCTGTCCGACGACGAGTTCCGCGCCCAGCTGCTCGAGTCGATCAACCGTCACAGCCGCAACCGCCCGGTCAAGGAGTCGATCTGGGAGTCGTTCAGCCGCGGCATCACCTACCACTCCGGCGAGTTCACCGATCGCGGCGCCTACGAGGAGCTGGCGGGGCTGCTCGACCGGATCGACCGCGACCGCGGGACGTCGGGGAACCGGCTCTTCTACCTGGCCGTGCCGCCGGCCCTGTACCCGGAGATCGTCCGCCACCTGGGCGAGCTGGGGCTGAACGAGTCGGGCACGCGCGGCGGCGGAGGGCGACGCGGCTGGTCGCGGGTCATCGTCGAGAAGCCGTT
>CAYXZN010000138.1:1370-6116 GCA_964469325.1 uncultured Steroidobacteraceae bacterium | reverse complement strand
GCGGTCTCCTCGCCGATGGCGTCCACCCGGACGCGGAGCGAGCCGCCGGCTGCGACGGTCCCCGCCACCACCCGGTCGCCGGGCTGCCTGGGGACCGGCATCGACTCGCCGGTGATCATCGACTCGTCGACGTCGGCTGAGCCCTCCGCCACGGTCCCGTCGGCCGGGACGCGGGTGCCGGGTCGGGCGAGCACGGTGTCCCCCACCTTGAGCTCGCCGATGGGCACCTCCTCGGTGGTGCCGTCGTCCTGGACGCGCTCGGCGGTGTCAGGGAGCAGCTTGGCCAGCGCCTCGAGGGCGCCCGAGGCCTGCATGATGGCGCGCATCTCGAGCCAGTGGCCCAGGCTCATGACCGTGATCAGGGTCGCCAGCTCCCACCAGACCTCCACGGTGAAGACGCCGATGGTGGCGGCGACGCTCGCCACGAACGCCACCACGATGGCCAGCGAGATCAGCGTCATCATCCCCGGCTGTCGTTCGCGCAGCTCGGCGAGGGCGCCGACCAGGAAAACGCGCCCGCCGTACAGGAAGATGGCCGTGCCCCCGATGGGCGGGATCAGGTCCGAGCCGGGGAAGGTCGGGGCGGTGTAGCCGAGCAGCTCCTGGATGCCGGGGCTCCAGAAGACGACCGGGATGGTGAAGGCCAGCAGGATCCAGAACTGGCGGCGGTAGACGTCGGGATCGTGACCGGCATGCTTGTCGTGCCCGCCGTGCGCCCCGTGTTCGGCGTGGGCACTGTGCGCCCCGCGGTCGGGCTGAGCGGCGTGATCGGCCGGCGCCTCGTGCATGGCGGCATTGGCGTCGTGGCTGCCGTGCATCTCGTGACCCGCGTGCTCGTCGTGCGCCGACTCCGGCTCGTGCTCGCCGTGGTCCGGGTGCGTCATCGGCTCCTGATCCTTTCGCATGCGCACCGAGTGGGAAGCGCCGGAGGGGACGCTCCTATCTTCCCCGATTCGCGCGGCCCACGCGCCTCCTGGCGGCCCGCCGGTATCTGCCAGCGAGCCTACTGAGAACATGCCGGCGCTCTCGGCGGCCGGAGTCGTCAGCAGCTGAGGCTAACGACCACGATCGGGGCGATTCAGGCTTGCACGGAGCGCCTCGGTGGCCGGAAGCCGCACCCGACGAGGGAGGCGGCCAAGATGAGGCGCCCCATTGGCGCATCGAGCCGGTTCGCTGTCCGTTAGTCGTCACCAGGTGAGGCTTCGGCCGCCGGACAGGCAGCCCGGGGAGCAGCTGGGGCGGCGCGGCGGGCGCGGTGCGGCGCCCCGTGGTACGGGCCTTGTAGGCAACGCGGCCCGTGACCGCCAAGAAGCCTGAGCGCGAGATCCTGCAGGAGGAGCTGACCGAGGGACTGGGCGCGCTGCGCCGGACGACCGTCGGCCTCTTCATGTCCGGGCTGTCCGGCGGGCTGGACGTGGGGTTCAGCGTGCTGCTGATGGCCGTGGTGGTGACCCTGGCCACCGGCGTCTGGGACGACGCGCTCATCCGGCTGGTGGTGGCGAACATGTACGCCATCGGCTTCATCCTGGTGGTGATGGGGCGCAGCGAGCTGTTCACCGAGCAGACCACACTGGCCGTGCTGCCGGTGCTGCATCGGCGTGCGAACCTGGCGGACCTGGGCCGGCTGTGGGGGATCGTCTACGTCGCCAACCTCATCGGCGCAACCGCCTTCGCCGGGCTGGTGGTGGTGGTCGGGCCGGCGCTGGAGGCAGTCGACCCGTCGGCCTTCGGCGTCATCGCGCAGCCGCTGGTCGAGCCGCCGTCGTGGGTGATCCTCCTCTCGGCGGGGCTGGCGGGGTGGCTGATGGGGATGCTCTCCTGGCTGGTGACCGCCGGCCGCGACACGATCAGCCAGGTGCTGTTCGTGTGGCTGATCACCGCCTCGATCGGTTTCGCGCACCTCCACCACTCGATCCTGGGCACGGTCGAGGTGCTGTCGGCGGTGTTCGCCGGCCAGGGGGTCACGCCCATGGAGTTCGGGAAGTTCTTGCTGTGGACGACGCTCGGCAACAGCGTGGGCGGGGCGGTCTTCGTGGCCGGGCTGAAGTACACGCATGCCATCCGCGGACGCCGGCTCCAGCAGGTCGACCTCGACCCGCCCGAGGTCACGGAACGGTGAAGGCGGTCACCGAGCTCTGGCCGACCAGGAACTTGCCCATGTGGGTGGCGCGGATCACCTGCACGCGCGCCCAGTAATCGCCCGCCGGCAGCTCGGCCGCGCTGGCCACGTAGCTGGTTGCCGCCTGGTCGCCGATGGCGAAGGCCGGGTCACCGCCCAGGTAGCTGGGCTCGGAGCTGTCCTTGGAGTACGCGACCTTGTAGTAGGTGAAGCAGTCGCCAGGGCCGCCGTACTTCGACCAGGAGAAGGTGGTCTGGCCCGGCACGGAGGTGTCGACCGTCAGCGCCCCCAGGTCGGTGACCCCCTTCGCCTTGGTCGACAGGATGTCGCTGGCGGCGATCACCTCGTTGTCAGCGTCCAGGGCGAGCACCCGGTAGTGGTACGTCGTCCCCGCCGCGGCGGTCGCGTCGTGGCCGGTTGTGGCGCTCGGGTCGCCCAGGATGCCGATCTTCGTGGCGCCGTTCTGCGGCGGGTACGCGAGCGGGATGTCGGCGCTCGTGTTGCGGAGCACGACGTAAGCGTTGAAGCGGGCATCGGACACCGCCGACCATTCCAGCACCACGCCCCCGTTGCAGCCGGCCAGGCCCAGGCCGATGGAGCCGATCGGCGTCGGGGTCGGCGTGGGCGCCGGGGTCGGCACCGGGGTGGGCACCGGGGTCGGCTTGGGGGTGGGTGTGGGAGTCGGCGTGGGCGAAGGCGTGGGTGACGGGGTCGGCGACGGGGTGGGTGTCGGAGTCGGCGTGGGCGAAGGCGTGGGTGACGGGGTCGGCGAGACGGTCGGTGAGGCCGTGGGCGAGGCCGTCATCGGCTCGTCGGCCAGCACGCCCAGCTCGAAGCCCAGCTCCTCGTCCAGTGCGGCGTTGGTGCGCAGCCACTGGCCGGCGAGCTGCTCGTCGGGGATCGGCTCGAAGGCGACCTTCGGGTCGCGGCCGCCGCCGTAGATCAGGGTGGCGGCGTCGCCCTCCTCGACGGTGGCGGCCAGCAGCGGGGCCACCAGCTCCACGTCGTGCTGCACGGCGAGCAGCTGGGCGAGGGTGGCGCCATCGGAGCGGCCGTGCACCTCCAGGTCGAAGGCGGTGCCGAGCGCGGTCCAGCTGGCAGGGCCGGTGCGGACGACGTACTCGTCGCCCTCGTGCAGCACGACCCGGTGGTAGGCGCGGCCGTAGAGCTGGTCGACGGCCACCCCGTCGGGGGAGAGGCTGGTCAGGAGGACGCTGGTGCTCGAGTCCATCCGCAGGTGGCTGCCGTTCAGGACCAGGGTCGCCCGGCCCTCGCGCGTCACCTCGATCGTGTCACCGGCCTGGAGGGCTGCTCCGCTGCGCAGCGCGGCCCGCTCGCCGGAGCGGACCAGGATCGCCTGCGACGCATCGGCGACGGTGAACTCCACCGCCGGGGCCGACGGCAGGCTGTTGACGCCGATGACCGCCACCGCGAACAGGACGGCGACGGCGGCCAGGCCGGCGAGCTGGTTGAACGGCACGGCGAAGCGTCGCCGGGGACGGGCGCGGTCCCAGCTGCCGGCGCGGTCGAGGCTGCGGGCGCGATCCCAGCCCCCGGCGCGCTCGAGCGTGCGGGCCCGGTCCAGCGCCCGCGCCCTGGCGCGGGCGGCGACGGCGGTGGCGTGAGCACGGTCGATCCGCGGCGCGGGAACGGCCGCGATGGGCGTCACCGACGCCGGCGCGACGGCGGCCGCGTCGCCGTAGGCGGCCAGCAGGCTGGCGCGCAGCGACGAGGCGAAGGCGGGGTCGGGCTGAGCGCCCCAGGTCTCGCTGCTGCGAGCCCGGTCGCCGGCGGCCGACAGCTGGCGCTCGAGGTCCTCAGGCCGCATCGCTCGACTCCGCCATCATCTCGCCCCGCAGGGCGGCCAGGGCGCGGTGCAGCTTCACCGCGAAGGTGGGCTTGGAGCAGCCGAGGATGGCCGCGGCCTCATCGGCGTCCAGGTCGTCGAAGAAGCGCAGGGTCAGGACCCGCCGATGCGTGTCGGGCAGGCGCTCGACCGCGCGGCGCAGCTCATCGGCGTCGATGGCGGCGGCGAAGGCGTCCGATGCCCGCTCCAGCTCCGAAGCCGGGATGGGATCGTCGAAGCGCGACTCGCGCAGCCAGTCGAAGGAGAGAAGGCGCCGACCGCGACGCGCGTGGTCGACGGTGGCGTTGGCGGCCACGCGGTACAGCCAGCCGCCGAACGCCTCGTTCCGGAAGCTGCCGCGGCGCAGCGCCTCGAGGCCTCGCTCGAAGGTGGTGGCGGTCAGGTCCTCGGCCACGCTGCGCTCCTCGACTCGGCGGTAGATGAATCCGTAGATCCGTGGCAGGTAGAAGTCGTACAGCTCGCCGAACGCGGCAGGCTCGCGCCGCGCTCGCTCGACGAGCTCTCGCTCGTGCTCGGGCGCCATGCGGCTCGGGCCACGCGGCGAAGGTTCCATCGGCGTGTGCACGCTACCGGTCCCGACCCATGAGTCCCAGTGACCGGGGGTACGGGGAGGGCATGGGACCGGAGTCCCGCCGGGAGACGGAGCGAACGGTCCCGGCGAGACTCCGGCTGTGACCCACGGTGGGCCGACGCCCCGAGCGGAGCGAGCGACCCACCGTCCGAACGTGCCATCCCATCAGCCTTGCGGCTCAGCTCACCG
>CAYXZN010000138.1:0-1270 GCA_964469325.1 uncultured Steroidobacteraceae bacterium | reverse complement strand
GCGGCTCAGCTCACCGTCACCGTGGCGACGGTGCTGATCCCCAGCGCGTACCAGCTGCCGTCGTTCCCCATGGCGAGAACGCGGTAGCGGTACGTGGTGCCGGCCTCGACGTTCTTGTCGACGAAGCTGGTCACCGCCGCGTCACCGATGGCGGCGATCAGCTCGCTGCCGTCGTTGAGCGGGTAGGTGGGATCGGCGTTCGTGGTCGAGCGGACCACCTTGTAGGCCTTGAAGCCGTCGCCGGCGAAGGCGCTCCAGGTGAGCTGCACGCCCTTCTCCACCTGCTCGGCGGCCAGGTCCATCCCGACCGGGTCGGGCCGCGGGGTCTTCTCGACGCACTCGCGAACGGCGTGCGCCACCCCGCTGGCGGCCAGGACGTGGTAGCCCGAGTCGGTCGACTGCACCGCAAACACCCGGTAGAAGACCTTCGTGCTGCACGGCGCGTCGGTGTCGAACACCTTGGTGGCCCAGCGGTCGCCGATGGCGGCGATCACCTGGTCCCCCGCGCCGGCGGGCCAGCTCACCTCGGCGTCCGAGGAGCGGACCACCTTGTAGTAGCTGAACCCTTCGCCCTCGTACGCGGTCCAGGCCAGCTTGGTCTTGCCGTCGTGCGAGCCGGTCCACAGTTCGAGCGTGCCGGTCGCCGGCTTGGGCTTGCTGGTCTGCTTGGGCTTGGCCGCCGGCTTGGTGGTCGGCTTGGCAGTCGCCACCGGCTGCGGCTTGGCAGTCGGCTCCTGCTTGGGAGCCTCGGTCGGCTGCTCCTTCTGCTCGGCCGGCTGCTGCGTCGCCTTCTCCTTCGGCTCGTGGTTGCGCCACTTGTCGGCGGTGTGGTCGCTGGGATCGGTCTTGTGGGCCGACTTCGGCTCCGGCTCAGGTATCGGCGCCTCGTCGGCGTCGGCGGCCGGGGCGGTCGGCTCTGCGGTCGGCGCCTGGCCGGCCTGGAGATCCTCGGCCATGGGCCGCAGGACGGTGCCGCCGAGTGCGACCGCGCCCACCACCAGCAGCGCCCCCAGGGCGCTGGGCAGCGCGGCGAAGCTGGTGTGGATCCCCTTCTTCTCTTTCTTGTCCATCTGCTTCTGGCTCCTGGGCGATGGCTGCCGGATGAGTCCGTCCGCCGATGGGCAGCGATCGGCGGGACGCAGACAGAACGAGGAGCAGGGTCGCGGATTACCTGATCGCCGCAGATTCGGGGGTGCGGTGGGTTGGGGGCGGTCAGAGCTCGTCCGACGGCCGGGCGTCAATCACCCCACGTTTCGAATGTCGGCCGAAC
>CAYXZN010000137.1:0-6122 GCA_964469325.1 uncultured Steroidobacteraceae bacterium | reverse complement strand
TGGGCGGGCCGAGCCTGGCGGGGGAGTTCATCCGGCGTGGGCTGGTCGACGAGTACCGGCTCCTGGTCCACCCGGTGATCCTAGGGGCCGGCACGCCGTTCTTCCCTCGGCTCGACGCGCCGATCCGGCTGCGGCCCACCGAAACCCGCCGTTTCGCCTCGGGGGTGGTGTACGTTGGCTATGCGCAGGCTTGAATGGTTCGTGCCGGAGCAGGGGAGTCTTGATGTCGCCAGATTCGTCGTTCGTCGAGAAGAACCGGGTCGAGCTCGATCGGCTGCGCGCCATGGTCGAGCGCCTCAGTGACGAGCAGCTGGCCCGGCCGGTGAACGAGAGCTGGACCGTTGCCGCCGTGCTGGGGCACGTCGCGTTCTGGGACGGTCGGGCGCTGTTCCTGGCGCAGAAGCTGATCGACGGCCGCCCCTACACGCCCTCTGACGACGAGCCGGAGGACGTGGACTGGATCAACGACGCGAGCAGGCCGCTGATCCACGCCATCCCGCCGCGCGAGGCTGCCCGGCTGGCCCTGCGGATCGCGGAGGAGACCGACGCGCTGGTGGCGTCGCTGCCACCGGAGCTCATCGCGAAGGCGTGGCCCGCGGACCCGGCGAGTCCCCTGAACCCGCTTCGGGCCTCGCATCGCGGCGAGCACCTCGACGAGATCGAGGCCGCGCTGAAGCGCGGATGACCGGCAGGCCGCTCGAGCTTACCCGGAACCAGATCCTCGCACACCGGACGGCCGGAGCAGCCGGGCATCTCAAGGTCGATACAGGTTCGCTGGAACGCCTGAAGCGATCGCCCTCGCCTGCTCCCACATCACATAACGTACATTTGCGGAAGTGGCACGGAGAGGCCTGGGAGGGGCGCGCGACCGACCGCTACGTCGCGGCGGGCTGTCGGTCCGGGGCTGCCGGCGTACCCCGCAGCGCGTACGGGCCGGCGTGCGTGACGCGAACCGGGACCAGCCGGCCCACCAGCTCACGCGGCCCGCGCAGGTGCACCAGCTTGTGCTCGCGGCTGCGGCCGCTGAGCCGCAGCAGGCCGTCATCGGCGTCTGCTCGGCCCTCGTGGCCGTGAGCCGGGCGCTCGTCGACCGTTTCGACCAGGACCTCGGCCGTCCGGCCGACCCAGGCCTGGTTGCGCTCGAGGCCGATCCGCTCCTGGAGCGCCAGCAGCTCGTTGAGCCGGCGACGCTTGTCTGCGGGCGAGACGTCGTCGGGCAGCCTGGTCGCCGGCGTGCCGGGGCGCGGCGAGTAGGCGGCGGCAAAGACCTGGTCGTAGCGGACCGCGTTCAGCAGCCGGAGCGTCCCCTCGAACTGTTGTTCGGTTTCGCCGCAGAAACCCACAATGACGTCGGTGGAGATGGCGATGCCCGGCACTGCGCGCCGGATCGCCTCCAGCCGCTCGAGGTAGTGCTCGATGCTGTACTGGCGCCCCATCCGGCGCAACACCGCGTCGTCGCCTGACTGGACCGGGAGGTGGAGGTGCTCGCACACCGAGTCGCACTCCCCCATCGCCGCGATCAGCCGGTCCGACAGGTCCCAGGGGTGTGACGTCACGAACCGCAGCCGGGCGATGGCGGGACGTCCGTCGGGGCTGCGGATGACGTCGATCGCCCGCAGCAGCTCGGCCAGGTCGGGCCGACCGTGCAGGTCCAGGCGACGGCCGCTCCAGCGATGCGTGTCGACGTGCGCGAAGCGCGGTTCGGCGGGCAGATCGTGGCCATAGCTGTTCACGTTCTGCCCGAGCAGCGTCACCTCGCGGTAGCCGGCGTCGGCCAGGGCCCGTGCCTCCGCCAGCACCTCGTCGAAGGGGCGGCTCCGCTCCGGGCCGCGGCTGAACGGGACGATGCAGTAGGTGCAGGTCTTGTCGCAGCCGTACACGATTGGCAGCCAGGCAGACCTCACCGAGTCCCGGGCGACCGATCCGGAGGCGACCGCCCGTGCGCGCGTCGTCGGCAGCCGATCGGCGGCTCCTACGGTCGTCCTGCCAACCCGCGCAATGGTTCCTGTTGCGCCAATGGCCGCCTGGGCCGACGCGAGGCCGAGTCGCTCGACCAGCTCCGGCTCTTCGTCGGGCCGCAGGAACAGGTCGACCGCCGGGAACCGGCGCGGCAGCTGGGCGCGGTCAGGCTCGCGCACCGCGCAGCCTGTGAGGACGACCCGCATCCCCGGGCGGGCGCGCTTGAGCTGCGCCAGCTGTCCCTGGCGGCCGATCACCTTCTGCTCGGCCTGTTCGCGGATGGCGCAGGTGTTGATGACCACCAGGTCGGCCCCTTCGAGCCGATCCGCCGCCTCGCACCCTGCCGCAACCAGCCGTCCCGCCATCTCCTCCGAGTCGCTGCGGTTCATCTGGCAGCCCAGCGTCCAGATGTGGAAGCGCGGGAGGACGGCCGCCTCGGGGCGGTACTCGGCCATCCGGGCGTCGACCTCGGGCGGCGGCGAGGCGGCGGCGGATGGCGACGGGGTCAGCACCGGAAGCTCGATCACGTCCGGCGATGGTAGCCGAGGCGGGACTTTCGGGTCATGGGGACTGATCGGTCAGGTCATCGCCGGCACGGAACGGCATGGGTAGCGTGGAGGCGTGCAGAAGCAGCATCGACTCTGGCCCATCGCGTTCCTGGGTCTCGGCATCGGCCTGTTTGCGGTCGTCGGCGGACACCTGGCCGGCGGAGAGATGGGCGCCCTGCTCCGCGGCTACGGCCTGCTGGAGCTGATGGCGGCCGGTTACCTGGCCGCCGGGCTCGCGATCCGCGCGCGCCTGGCGTTGCGGCGGGTGCCTGAGCGCCCGGTCGGCCGGGAACAGCTCACCGCGCCGCGGGCGTCCTGACCCTCTTCAACGTCGCTTCGCTCAGCCCGCAGGCGCGCTGACGTCGCGTCGCGTCTGGGCCCTACGCGCCGACGCCCTCAGCTCAGCGGCCATGGCCTGCGGCAGGTGCCCGGTGATGCGCACTCCGCCCGCCTGGTAGCGCTCCGTCACGGCGCCCGCCGCCTTCGCCCGTGACACGAGCTCTCCCCTCGCATACGGCACCACCACGTCGACGGCGACCATCTCCGCGCGCAGCGTGGCGGCGATCGCCGCCAGCAGCTGGTCGATCCCCTCTCCGGTCAGGGAGCTGACGAAGACCGCCTGGTCCGAGGACGGCGGACCGCCGCCACGGAGGTCGGGGTCGAGCAGGTCGAGCTTGTTGAACACGGTGATGCGCGGCTTGCTTCCCGCTCCCAGCTCGTCGAGGACGGCCTGCACGGCGCGCTGCTGGGCCATGAAGTCCGGATCAGCCGCGTCGACCACCTCGAGCAGCAGGTCGGCGCGGACCACCTCCTCGAGGGTAGCGCGGAAGGCGTCCACCAGGTCGTGGGGCAGCTTGTTGATGAAGCCCACCGTGTCGCTCACCACGATCTGCTGTCCGGTCGGCAGCGACACCTGGCGGCTGGTCGGGTCGAGGGTCGCGAACAGCATGTCGGCCGCGAACAGGTGCGCGCCGGCGATGCGGTTGAGCAGCGTGCTCTTGCCGGCGTTGGTGTAGCCCACCAGGGCCACTGTCGCCACCTCGTTGCGGTCTCGCTGGCGCGCGGCGGTGGCGCGGTGGCGCTTCACCTCCTCCAGCTCGGCGCGCACCTTCTTGATCTTCTCGCGGAGCAACCGCCGGTCCGTCTCCAGCTGGCTCTCGCCGGGACCCCGGGTGCCGATCCCGCCGCCGGTGCGCGACAGGTGGGTCCACATCCGGGTCAGGCGCGGCAGGTGGTACTCCAGCGCGGCAAGCTCCACCTGGAGGCGGCCCTCGCGGGTCCGCGCGTGGCGGGCGAAGATGTCGATGATCAGGGCGCTGCGGTCGATCACCTTGCAGTCGAGCAGCTTCTCCAGGGTGCGCTGCTGGTTGGCGTCGAGCTCGTCGTCGACGACCAGCAGGTTGAAGTCGGCGCCCGCCTTCTCGGTGACCAGCTCGGCGGCCCGCCCCTTGCCGAAGTACCAGACCGGATCGGGGGCGCTGCGCCGCTGGAACGCGGAGCCGACCACCCTCGCGCCGGCCGCCTCCGCCAGGGCGGCGAGCTCGGCCAGGCTGCGACCCACCGGCCAGCGCCCGTTGCGGGGATCGTCGATCCCGATCAGGAAGGCGCGCTCCACCGGCTCGGTGAGGTCGATCATGCGTGGGCGCTCGGACATCTGTTCGATATGGTAGCCGATGCGCCGATCGCGGTCCGCTAGCCGGCTGAGGCGCTGATGGCGGCGCGCACCAGCTCCACCGCCCGCGCGACCAGCTCCGGGTCATCCGGCGTCCGCTCCCCCGCCGGGAGCCAGGTGACCCGCGGATCGGCCCGGAACCAGGTCAGCTGCCGCTTCGCGTACTGCCGCGTCCGGCGCGCGGTCACCTCGACCGCCTGTTCCACGGTCCACTCCCCCGTCGCCACGCGTGCCGCCTCGGCGTACCCATGGCCGCTCATCGGCGTCAGGTCGGTCGTGTAGCCAGCGGCGAGCAGGGCCCGCACCTCGTCGACCAGCCCGGAGGCGAACAGCTCGGCCGCTCGCGCGTCTATCCGGCGGTAGAGCAGCTCGCGCGGCAGGTCCAGGGCGAGCAGCACCAGCGGCCCCGACCACGCCGAGCGACCCGGGGGCGAGCCGCCTCCGCTCTCGCGCTCCAGCGCCCTCAGGACGCGGCGCGGGTTGCGCAGGTCGGTGCGGGCGGCCACCTCGGGCGCCAGCGCCGTCAGCCGCTCGGCCAGGGGTGCCACGCCGGCCGCCTCCAGCTCTGCCGCGAGGGCGGATCGCAGCTGGGTACTGGGGCCAGGCTGGGCGTCGAAGTCGAAACCGTCGACCAGGGCGCTGACGTACAGGCCGGTCCCGCCCACCAGCATCGGCAGCCTGCCGCGGCCGGCCACCTCGTCGACGGCGGCTCGCGCCAGGCGCACCCAGTCGGCGACGCTGAACGGCTGGTCGGGGGTCGCCACGTCCAGCAGGTGGTGCGGAATCCGTCGCCGCTCGGCGGGGGACGGCTTGGCGGTGCCGAGGTCCATGCCCCGGTAGACCTGCCGCGAGTCGGCGACCACGATCTCGGCTCCCAGCCGCTCGGCCAGGGCCATGGCCAGCGCGCTCTTGCCCGAGGCGGTCGGACCGACCACCGCGACGAGAGGCGTCACGGCGGCTCGGTCGGCGCCGGAGGGCGCCATTGGGCTCAGACCTCGACCAGGCGCTGCACCTGGTCGATGGCGGTCGCCCGGCCGGTGGCCGCATCGGCCTCCACCATCACCGCGTTGAAGCTGACGGGCCCATCGGCGACCTCGAAGCGCGTCGGCAGGTGGTGGAGGAAGCGCGGCAGGACGCTCTCGACCGTCATGCCGATGATCGAGTCGCGCGGCCCGGTCATGCCCACGTCGCTGATGTAGGCGGTGCCGCCGGGCAGGATGCGCGCGTCGGCGGTCGGCACGTGGGTGTGCGTGCCCAGCACCGCGCTGACCCGGCCGTCGAGATGCCAGCCCATGGCGTTCTTCTCGGAGGTGATCTCGCAGTGGAAGTCGAGGATCCGCACGGGAGGCAGCTCCTCCGCCCCGTTGAGCAGGGCATCGAGGACGGTGAACGGGGAGTCGAGCTGGTTCATGAAGACCCGGCCCATGGCGTTGATCACCGCCACCCGCGCCCCGCCGGCAAGCTCGTGGACCAGCCAGCCGCGCCCGGGGGCGGTGTCGGGATAGTTGATCGGCCGCAGCACCGGGCGCCCGGTGTCGAGGTAGTCGTACACCTCGCGCTTGTCCCAGACGTGGTTGCCGCTGGTGACGACGTCGATGCCCGAGCTCAGCAGCTCCTCGGCCAGGCGAGGCGTGATCCCCATCCCGGCGGCCAGGTTCTCGCCGTTGGCGATCACCAGATCCAGCGCCAGGTCGCGGCGCAGCCTCGGCAGCACCTGCGCCACCGCGGTCCGGCCCGGCTTGCCGATCACGTCGCCGATGAGGAGGCTCCGGACCACCCCGTCGCCAACGCTCACCTGGCGTAGTCGACCGCGCGCGTCTCGCGAATGACGGTGACCTTGATCTGGCCGGGGTACTGGAGCTGCTCCTCGATCCGCTTGACCACGTCGCGGGCCAGTCGCGACGAGCCTACGTCGTCGATGTCCTCGGGGCGAACCAGGATCC
>CAYXZN010000136.1:0-6126 GCA_964469325.1 uncultured Steroidobacteraceae bacterium | reverse complement strand
GGGCATCGTCACTGTGGCGCTGGTCCTCGCCTCACGGCGGACGGGCGTTACCCGCGAACCTGCTCTGTGGAGCTCGGACTTTCCTCGAGCGGCGCCTCGCGGCCCCGCCCGCGACCGTCCGGCCGCCTCCAGGAGCTCCCATTGTAACGATTCGAACACCCGTTCGACAAGGGCGGCCGTCGTTACCCCTGCCCGGGACCGTCGATCGCCACGTTGCTGAGCCGGTCGGCGTCGCGGTTCAGCTCGCGCGGCACGTGACCGACGGTGTAGCCCCGGAAGCGGGCCAGCAGGCCCATCACGCGCTGGTGGATCGGCTTCAGGTCGGCGTGCTTGACCTTGTAGATGCCCGCCACCTGGCGCGCCACCAACTCGGAGTCGGTCCGCAGGTCCACGTGCGTGGCGCCCCGGCGCAGCGCCTCCTCCAGCGCCAGCTCGACCGCCGTCCACTCCGCGTAGTTGTTGGTTCGGTGCCCCAGGAAGCGGGCGATCTCCCCAACCGTCTCCCCCGTCTCGGCGTCGCGCAGGATGGCACCCGCCCCGGCCGGCCCGGGGTTCCCGCGCGCGGCACCGTCGGTGTGGATCAGCAGTCGGGACGGACCCTCCTCACGGGGCCGGGCCTCGGTGTCACCCATCGGCCTCAGCCGATCCGATGGTTCTGGATCTCCTGCGTCACCTCGAGGATGGCCCGCGTGACGTTGATCCCGCGCGGACAGGCCTCGACGCAGTTGAAGACGGTCCGACAGCGCCACACGCCATCGCCGTCGTTCATCAGCTCCAGCCGCTCCTCGGTGGCGCGGTCGCGCGAGTCGAAGATGAACCGATGCGCGTTCACGATCGCCGCCGGCCCGACGTAGCTGGGGTTGGTCCAGAAGACGGGGCAGGCGGTGGTGCAGGCCGCACACAGGATGCACTTGGTGGTGTCGTCGAAGCGCTCCCGGTCCTCCGGCGACTGGCGCCGCTCGCGACCGTCGACCGGGATCTCGTCGTTCACCAGGAACGGCATGACCGAGCGGTACTGGTCCCAGAACGGCTCCATGTCGACCAGCAGGTCCTTCACCACCGGCAGGCCGCGGATCGGCTCGACCTCAATGGTCGACCCCGCGTCCTTCACCAGGTACTCGCAGGCGAGCCGGTTGCGGCCGTTGATCAGCATCGCGTCGGACCCGCACACGCCGTGGGCGCAGGAGCGGCGGAAGGTGAGCGTCCCGTCGTGGTACCACTTCACCTCGTGCAGCAGGTCGAGCACCCGGTCGGTCGGCTCGGCGGTCAGCCGGTACTCCTCCCAGTGCGGGGCGTCGTCCGCCTCGGGATTGAAGCGCTGGATTCGGAGGGTGACGTCCATCGGCATCGGTAAGGCTAGCGCGATCAGTAGGTCCGAGCCTTGGGCTCGAAGCGGGTGACGGTGACCGGCTTGTAGGCCAGGCGCGGGGCGCGGCCGTCGGGACGGCGGAAGGCGAAGGTGTGGCGCAGCCATGCGGCATCGTCGCGGTCGGGGTAGTCCTCCCGGGCGTGGGCCCCGCGGCTCTCGGTCCGCGCCACCGCGGACTCGACCGTGGCCTCGGCGCACTCGAGCAGGAAGAGCAGCTCGAGCGCCTCGGTCAGGTCGGTGTTGTAGCGGCAGCCCTTGTCCTGGATCCACAGCTGCTCGGCGCGCGCCTTGAGCGCCCGCACCTCCCGCCGGCACTCCTCGAGCAACCGCCCGGTGCGGTACACCCCGCACTTCGCGAACATCACCTCCTGGAGGTCGCGCCGGATCTGCGCCGGCCGCTCCCCCTCACCGGAGGCGAGCAGCCGCGCCACCAACCCGTGCGTCTCCGCCTCGATCTCCGGCTGCGGGGACGGCTGGTCGGCATCGCGCAGGTAGTCGGCCAGCGCCTGCCCGGCGCGGCGGCCGAAGACGAGGATGTCGAGCAGTGAGTTCGTCCCCAGCCGGTTGGCGCCATGGACGCTCACGCAGGCGCACTCGCCGGCGGCGAAGAAGCCGGGCGTCACCGTGTTGCGCTCGTCGGCCAGGACGCGGCCGTCGAGGTCGGTCGGGATGCCGCCCATGGCGTAGTGGGCGGTCGGCTGCACCGGGACCAGGTCGTGGAGCGGGTCGAGCCCGAAGTAGGTCCGGATGAAGCCGGTCATGTCCGGCAGCTTGCGGTTCAGCACCTCCTCGCCCAGGTGTCGGACGTCGAGATGCACGTAGTCGGCCCCGTCGACCCCGCGCCGGGCGGCGATCTCCTGGTAGATGGCGCGGCTGACCACGTCGCGGCTGGCGAGGTCCTTCATGGTCGGGGCGTAGCGCTCCATGAAGCGCTCGCCCTCCCCGTTGAGCAGCACGCCGCCCTCGCCGCGCATCGCCTCGGAGAGCAGGAAGCCGAGCTTGTACATGCCGGTCGGATGGAACTGGAAGAACTCCATGTCCTCCAGCGGGAAGCCGCGCCGGTAGGCGACCGCCACGCCGTCCCCGGTGAGCGTGTGGGCGTTGGAGGTGACCTTGAAGATCTTCCCGAAGCCGCCGGTCGCGAACAGGACGCCGCGCGCCCGGAAGGTGTGCACCTCGCTCGTCGCCAGCTGCAGCGCGACGACCCCGCCGACCGGCCCGGTCGGGCCGTCGGGGAGCAGCAGGTCGAGCACCTGGTACTCGTCGAAGAAGGTCACCTCGTGGCGGATGCACTGCTGGTAGAGGGTCTGGAGGATGGCGTGCCCGGTGCGGTCGGCGGCGAAGCAGGAGCGGCGCACCGGCCCCTCCCCGAAGTTGCGGGAGTGGCCGCCGAAGCGGCGCTGGTCGATCAGGCCGTCCGGCGTCCGGTTGAACGGCAGGCCCAGGTGCTCGAGGTCGATGATGGTCCCCACTGCGTCACGGCACATCACCTCGGCGGCATCCTGGTCGACCAGGTAGTCCCCGCCCTTGACGGTGTCGAACCAGTGCCACTCCCAGTGGTCCTCCTCGGTGTTGCCGAGCGCGGCGCAGACGCCGCCCTGGGCGGCGCCGGTATGGGAGCGAGACGGGTAGAGCTTGCTGATCACCCCGACCCGCGCGCCGGGGCCGAGGTCCTTCTTCAGCTCCAGCGCGGCGTACAGGCCGGCCCCGCCGGCCCCGACCACCACCGCGTCGAGCTCGTGGACGCGCGTCACCGGCCCCCCGACGCTGAGCTGCTCGGTCATGGGCGGGGCGACCTCACGCGAACGGCCCGACCCGCGGCGCGGCGTCGGGGTCGAAGGTGATGATCACGAAGATGCCGACCACCAGCAGCACGAAGCCGATCACGTACAGGAAGGTCAGCAGCCCGGTCCGCCAGCCGCCCCGGCGCAGGTAGTCGCCGACGATGATCCGCCCGCCGTTCACCCCGTGGACCAGCGCGAGCAGCAGCAGCAGCAGGTCGTAGATGCGCCAGAACGGGCTTCCCCACCTTGCCGTGACGAAGGCGAAGTTGATCTCCTGGTTCGCCAGCTCGGCGACGATGTGCATGATGAAGACGTGGCCCAGCGCCAGGATCACCAGCAGCAGCCCGCTGATGCGCATGAAGTACCACATCCACAGCTCGAACCCGGACTGCGACGGCCGGACCTGGGCGGAGCGGGAGGGGTTGAACGCGCTCATCGGCTCATGACCCCCACGGCGCGTAGGGGCGGATCATGATCAGGCCGATCGGGATCATGGACAGCACCGTGGCCGCCACCACCCCATAGGTCAGCGGGCGGTAGTAGACGGTGGTCGAGGGCCAGAAGTCCATGACGATCACCCGCAGCCCGTTGAGGGCGTGGTAGACGAGGGCGGCCATCAGGAGGATCTCGCCCAGCCGCGCGGGGAGGTTATGGTAGAACGACTGGGTGAAGTCGTAGACCTCCGGGCCGAACGCGACGGTGGCGGTCTCGACGATGTGCAGGAACAGGAAGACCAGCACGCCGATCCCGCTCAGCCGATGGCCGATCCAGGCGAGCTGTGCCCAGCTGATGCGGTAGCGGAACATCCCGGCGCGCGGCTCCTCCGTTGCTGTGCCGATGCCGCGGGCGCGGACGCCCGCGCGCACCGGCGACGCAAGACTAGCGGCCCCCCGATTCTAGCCGCCGCTCAGGCGGCAGCGCGGACCCGCGACGCGACGGCCTCCGCGAACTCGCGGGTGCCCGCCGAGCCGCCCAGGTCGTAGGTGACGGTGCGCCCTTCGGCGATCACCGAGCGCACCGCCTCCTCCACTACCTCGGCCGCCGCCTGCTCGCCGATGTGACGGAGCATCAGGGCCGATGACAGGATCAGGGCGGTCGGGTTGGCCTTGTCCTGCCCGGCGTACTTGGGGGCAGAGCCGTGCACCGGCTCGAAGACCGCGGCCCGCTCGCCGATATTCGCGCCGGGCGCCACCCCGAGGCCGCCGACCAGGCCTGCGGCCAGGTCGCTGACGATGTCGCCGTACAGGTTGGGGAGCACCAGCACGTCGTACAGCTCCGGCTTCTGGACCAGCTGCATGCACATGTTGTCGACGATCCGGTCCTCGAAGGCGACCCTGCCCTCGTACTCGGCCGCGACCTGCTGACAGCTCTCCAGAAAGAGCCCGTCGGAGAGCTTCATGATGTTCGCCTTGTGCACGGCGGTCACCTTCCGACGGCCGTTGCGCACCGCGTAGTCGAACGCGAAGCGCGCGATCCGCTGGCTGGCTGCGCGGGTGATGATCTTGATGCTCTCGGCCGCATCGGGGCCCACGCGGTGCTCGATGCCGGCGTACAGGTCCTCTGTGTTCTCGCGCACGATGATCAGGTCGACCTTCTCGTAGCGCGACTCCACCCCCTGCATGCTCTTCGCCGGCCGCAGGTTGGCGTACAGCTCGAGCGCCTGGCGCAGTCCGACGTTCACGCTCCGGAAGCCGGCCCCGACCGGCGTGGTGATCGGCCCCTTGATCGCCACGCCGTTGCGGCGGATCGACTCGAGCACGCGCTCGGGGAGGGGTGTCCCCTCGGCCGCGATGGTCGCCTCGCCGGCCTGCTGGACGTCCCAGTCGAAGTCGATGCCGGTGGCAGCGAGCACGACCCGGGTAGCGTCGGCCAGCTCCGGGCCGATGCCGTCGCCGGGGATGAGCGTGACGCTGTACGCCAAGCTGGAACCCTCGTCTGGCGCGGCCGCCGATCAGGGTGCCGGCGCGCCGGCGCCAAGTCTAGGCGAGGTGCGACCGCCCGGGAGCCGGGGCTGGACGCCCTCCCCGGCCGCGCCGGGGACGATAGAATCGGGCTGTTCCCCGGGCGGTCGCTTGCGGCGTTCGACGCTGCCAGCTACAGAGAGGTGTCGGTGAAGCTCCAGGAGTACCGGTCCAAGGAGATCCTGGCGCGCCACGGCGTGCCGCTGCTCGAGGGGCAGACGGCCAGCACGCCGGA
Source organism: uncultured Steroidobacteraceae bacterium (assembly GCA_964469325.1). Taxonomy (GTDB): domain Bacteria; phylum Chloroflexota; class Limnocylindria; order QHBO01; family QHBO01; genus CAYXZN01. The sequence continues at coordinate 777 of CAYXZN010000136.1, read as the reverse complement.
GGAAGCGCGCGCGGCGGCGGAGCGGATCGGCGGGCCGGTGGTGGTCAAGGCCCAGGTCCTGGTCGGCGGGCGCGGGAAGGCCGGCGGGGTGAAGCTGGCCGAGACGCCCGACGACGCCGAGCAGCGGGCGCGCGAGATCCTCGGCATGGAGATCAAGGGCGTGATGGTGCGCACCGTGCTGGTCGCTCCGGCCGCCGACATCGCCAGCGAGTTCTACCTGGGGCTGATTCTCGACCGCGCGGCCAAGGCGATCACCGTCATCGCCAGCGCCGAGGGCGGGGTGGAGATCGAGGAGGTGGCGAAGACGAACCCCGACGCCATCCTGCGGCTCCCGCTCCACCCGCTGATCGGCCTCCAGGAGTTCCAGGTCCGGCGCGTCGGCTTCTTCCTCGGCATGCCGCCCGAGCTGCGCAGGGAGTTTGCGGCGGTCCTGCGGGGGTTGTACGACGCGTTCGTGGGCGCCGATGCCGACCTCGCCGAGATCAACCCGCTGGCCATCACCACCGACGGACGGCTGCTCGCCCTGGACGCCAAGATCGTGCTCGACGAGTCCGCCCTCTTCCGCCATCCGGACCTCGAGGCGATGCGCGACCTGAACGAGGAGGAGCCGGCCGAGGCGGCCGCGCGCGAGGCCGGCATCAGCTTCATCAAGCTCGACGGCAACATCGGCTGCATGGTCAACGGGGCCGGGCTGGCCATGGCCACCATGGACCTGGTCAAGCTGGCGGGCGGCGAGCCGGCGAACTTCCTGGACATCGGCGGCGGCGCCAAGGCGGA
>CAYXZN010000135.1:0-6148 GCA_964469325.1 uncultured Steroidobacteraceae bacterium | reverse complement strand
TCAACACCGCCTCGATCCAGGCCTTCACGCCGTCGCCGGAGCTGCTCCCGTACGCCGCCACCAAGGGGGCGATCGTGACCTTCACCAAGGCGCTGGCGCAGGACCCCGGCGTGCTGGAGCGCGGGGTGCGCGTGAACGCCGTGGCGCCGGGACCGATCTGGACGCCGCTCATCCCGTCCACCATGGACGCCGGCAAGGCGGCCAGCTTCGGGCAGAACACCCCGCTGGGGCGGCCCGGGCAGCCCGCCGAGCTGGCGCCGCTGTACGTGTTCCTGGCGTCGGCGGAGTCGAGCTACATCACCGGCGAGGTGATCGGCATCACCGGCGGCCGCCCGCTCACCTGACCGCCCGCGCCGTAGAGGCCCGCCCGGGTAGGATCGCAGGTGGTGGCAGTCGGCTCCGTGAATTCCCCTTGACCCGGACGCTCGCCGTCGGCATTGCGGCGACGACCGTGGTCGCGCTGCCCACGCTCCTGGTGGGCGGTATGGCGGTCCTGATCCAGCGCGACCTCGGGTTCGGCGAGGCGGCCCTGGGAGCGGCGATCGCGGCCGCCTTCGGCGCCGCCGCGGTGATCGCCCCGCTCGCGGGACGGCTTGCCGAGCGCCTGGGGCCGAGGCGGACGACCCGGCTCGGCCTCGCGTGCGGCGGCCTTTCGCTGCTCGGCATCGGGTTCGTCGTCGACTCGTGGGCCCTGCTGGTCCCCTTCCTGGTCGTCGCCGGCATCGGCGTCACCGTCGTCCAGCTGGGGGTGAACGTGCTCCTGGCCCGGGCGACCCCCGCCGGCCGGCAGGGGCTGGCGTTCGGCGCCAAGCAGGCGGCCGTTCCGCTCGCCGCGCTGCTGGCGGGGCTCGCGCTCCCGCTGGTGGGGCTGACGATCGGCTGGCAGGCCGCGTTCGTCCTGGCGGCCGTGCTCGTGCCGCTCGTCGCCTGGCGCATGCCCGACGCGGCCCCCGGGCGCGCAAAGGGGCGCCTCTCGGCGCAGGTCGACGCGCCGCTCGGCAGCCTCGTGCTGCTCGCGGTCGGTGTCGCGCTCGCGTCCGCCGGCGGCAACTCGGTCCCGGCCTTCATCGTGCCCTCGGCGGTCGACCGCGGCCTGGCACCCGCCCATGCCGGGCTCATCCTGGCCTGGGGCAGCTTGGTCGGCATCGGCGTCCGGGTCGGAGGGGGTTGGCTCGGCGACCGCCTCGGCCGCGGGTCGCTGCTGCTGGTGGTGGCGCTTGTCGCGGTCGGCGTGGTCGGCTACCTCGGCCTGGCCGTCGCCGAGCATCCCCTCCTGATCGGCGCCTGTGCCGCACTCGCCTTCGGCGGCGGATGGGGCTGGGGCGGGCTGGTGCTGCTTGCCCTGGCGCGGACGAACCCCGGCGCGCCGGGGCGGGCGATGGGCATCGTCCAGGTCGGGCCGATGAGCGGCGCGGTCCTGGGTCCGCTCCTGTTCGGCACCCTTGCCGAGCACGTCTCCTTCGCCGCGGCGTGGACGGCCATCGCGGGGCTCGCGCTGGTCGGCATCGCGGCGATCCTGGCGAGCCGTCGCGCGCTGGTCAGGACGCGGGCCAGGCTGGCCGAGGTGCTCGGCCCCATGACCTAGCGGAACAGCCGCGCGGCCTCGTGAGCACCATCACGCGTGAGGAGACAACCAGCGGCTTTCGCATCAGTGGGAGACGGCGTACGCTTGGGGCCTGGACGGGGACGAGGGCCGGCTCCTGCCGGCGGCGTTGATCATGGTGTTCAGCGGTCAGGCGGCCGCTATCCTGGCGCTCGTCGGGACCGCGACGGGCGACCCCCTCGCCCCGATCGGAGTGACCATCGCCGCGAGCCTCCTGCTGGTCGGCTACACGGTTTCGCCGAATCGGCGCTGGAGCGTCCGCTTCGGCTCGATCATCGCTCCACTCGGCCTCCCCGTCTGGGTCATGGTGCTCCTCGGCATGGACCGATACGACGATCCGTCGATCACCCTCCTCTGCGTCGCGATGGCCGGCGCGTCGTGGTGGGCGGCGACCTTCCTGCGCGACGAGCTGCGACCTCCGGAATGGCTGCGCGCGCCGCGCGTGCAGCGCGCCGACGACCGCGCGGCGATGAGCGGCTGGATCGAGGACCTGCCGGTTTCCGAGCTCGGAATTGAGCGTCCCCGGCAGGATTCGAACCTGCGACCGGCTGTTTAGAAGACAGCTGCTCTGTCCACTGAGCTACGGGGACCCGTTTTTTCGAGTATACCGGCGGCCCAGGCGGCACGGCCCGGCCCGCTCTTGGGAGAGGTAGACTTCTGAGCCCATGAGCGACGAGCCGATCATCCGCAAGGTCCAGCTCCAGACGCCGCAGATAGAGGCCGACATGGCCCTGCTGCGCGACGAGGACCTGATGAACGAGGAGCACCTGCGCCGCATGGACCAGGTGCTGCTGCGGCGGAACCTCGACCACGTCCGGATGTTCAGCCGCAAGCTGTCGCTCGAGCTCCAGCAGTACGTTCACCTCTACACGCCCGAGGCGAACGAGCTCCGGAGACGGATCCAGAAGTACATGATCGCCGAGCGGATGATCGAGCGGGAGATGGCGCGCCGCCACACGTACTGACGCGACCCGAAACCGCCGGTTGTGGAAATCCGGCAGTCTCGGGACGCTCGCTGTGGATATCTCCCGGGCGGGCCCTCGCTACTGCCCGCGCCACCGGTCCGGGCCAGCGCCCGGGCCGGGCAGCGGCCCGTCAGGCCGGGGCGCGCTGCATGACGTGGGCGTCGGTCACCACCGGCACGGAGCCGTTCTCGAGGGCCTCGGCGCCGGCCGGGATCGTGGCACGCACCCACGCCGCCAGGCGAGGCATGTCGAACAGCGAGAAGGTCAGCCCGCGGGCGGCGAGCTGGTCGTGGCCCCAGCCCTTGAACTCGCGACGAGCGGCGACGGCGCACATCTCGTCGTAGAGATCGGGCCATCCGCTGGGCCTCCTCCGGTAGCAGAAGCGTATGAAGTCGGCCACGTCGGGCGGTGGTGCGTCGCTGGGGACGGCTGGCCGCGCAGGGCGCGGGGCAGCATCCGTCGACCGCTCGGGCATCGTTCAGGACCCTCCCAAAGGGCTGGATGGATGGATGAGTGCGTTGGGCCAGATACCGATGACACTAGCGTCAGCGGCCCACTCTAGGAGCCCGACTCGACCCGAACAAGGGGTTGTGTCCACCAACTTCTCCACATTCTTTTCCACAGCCCGTCGAGCGGTGGACCGGGGCGCGGAGGTTACGCTCAGGGTCGGCGCCGGATGTGGAAGAAGTGCGCCGCCGGCGGCGGCCGGGCGTCAGCGCGGGGCGGCGGCAGCCAGCGCGGCGGCCATCTGGTGGCGGCGCTCCTCGAGCCAGCCGAGCACGCTGCCAGCAACCTGGGGCCAGCTCTGGCTGCCCATCACCAGCCCGAAGTGGCTGGCCGAGGGGAAGTACTCGTAGGTGGCGCCCAGCAGATCGGCGGTCCGCTGCGCCTCCGCCGGCTGGATGACGTCGTCGAGGCCGGCGCCGATCACCAGTGTCGGCACGTTGATCCGCCCTGTGTCGATCTCCACGCCGCGCATCCGCTCCAGCCTGGCGCGCCCCGACTCGCGGGCCCCGGCCAGCATCTCCTGCATCTTCTCGAGGTCCGCGTCGCTCATGTCGGGCATCCACTCGCGCAGCTCCTCGATGGGGGCGATCCAGCCCCACCACTGCGCGTCGTAGACCGGCGGCACGCCCTTCAGCTCATGGGCCACCGGCCGCCGTGGCAGCGCCGCCGCCGGAGGCGAGGGCGCCAGCAGGACCAGCCCCAGCACCTCGTGGCGCTGGGCGTAGATCATGGCCGCCAGCGCGCCGATCCCCCAGCCGATGACCACCGGCGGCCGCCCGAGCTGCCGGATGGCGACGCCGATGTCGTCGGCGTAGTCGTGCATCGACGTCTCCTCCAGGTCGGCGAGGTCGCTGGTGTAGTGACCGCGCAGGTTCATGGCGTGCGCCTCCCAGCCCCGCTCGGCCAGGAACGCCGCGAAGGCGGACCACATCCACGAACCGGTGAGCACCCCGTGCACCAGCAGCAGCGGCGGCTTGCGGCTGCGCCGCTCGGGCTGGTGGGTCTCGACGTAGATCCCCTCCGGATCGATGTAGACCTCGTCGCGCTTGATCGCCTGTACCACGACTCGTCGCCTCGCTCAGGCAAGCCCGCCGACCGGGTTGAGGACCAGCCCGGTCAGGAGCTTGGGATGGAAGTAGGTGGACTTCTGCGGCATGACGTCGCCCGCGTTCGCCACCGCCGCGAGCTGCTCGAGCCGGGTCGGGCGCACCAGCAGCGCCGCGGACATCTCGCCCGCGCGCACCCGTTCAAGCGCCTCGGCGGAGCTCCTAGTGTAGAGGATGCGCTGGTCGCTCACGCCCGGGGCGGGGTCGATGCCGAGCCGGTCCGACAGCAGCGCCGCTCCCAGTACCGCCAGGTCGAGCCGCCCCAGGACGGTGCTGATCGGCTCGCGACGCATCCGGTCCGCCACCGCATCGGCGTCCCCCACCAGCAGGAAGCCGTCGTCGTCCGGGAGCACCAGCCCGAAGGCGGGCTCGCGGGCATCGGCGAGGAGGGAGAGGCGGTCAGGCAGGTCGGCCGGCGCGACCGGGACTGCCTGGAACACCGGGCCCGGATCGGCCACCAGCTGCCGCAGGAGCTCGGGGTCGACCTCGCGCAGGAGCCGATGGGTGGGCAGGATCTCGAGCTCCTCGAGCTCCGCGTTCACCAGCACGGCCATGATCCAGTCGGCGGCCAGGCTCCCCTCCGGGGCGTCGGCCAGCTCCGGGCGGCCCCGCACCTCGGCCTGGTAGGCGAGCGCGGTCTCGTAGCGGTGGTGCCCGTCGGCCACGAACAGCCGCTGGCGGGACAGGTATCCGAGCAGCCGATCATCGGGCTCGACGGCCGCCAGCTGGTGGAGCAGCCCGTCGCGGTCGCGGGCCCGCCACTCGTCGCGCCAACTGCGGCTCATCACGTGCCGGTAGCGCTCGGATCGGTCGAAGTAGAGCACCAGGATCGGGCTCAGCTGGGTCTGGGTCGCGCGCAGCAGCCCCAGCCGATCCGCCTTGGGCCCGGGCATGGTGTGCTCGTGGGGCCGGACTCCCTCGCCCCATGGCTCCAGCAGCACCCGCCCCAGCATCCCCTGCACGCCAATCTCGTCCCGCTGACCGGGACGCGGGTGCGAGTAGTGGTAGAGGTGCGGCTCGCCGGACGGCTCGAGCGTGCCGTCGTCCCGCCACTCGGCGAGCGTCGCGGCGGCCGCCGCGTGCGGGTCGGGCTCCGGGTTGAGCTCCAGGCGGACCGCGTTGCGCGGGTGGCGGTCGAGCAGGGCCCGCTGCTGGGCGACGTCGATCACGTCGTACGGCGGGCAGGCGAGATCCGTCAGGTCCGCTACCCGGCCCGGGTGCGGGTCGGGGTCATCAGCCAGCGCGACGCGCGGAGGGACGACGCCGGCGCCGAACCGCTGCAGGGAGTAGCCGAGGCCGCGGAACGGGCGAACGGTGGGCATCGCGCCGAGTCTAGCCTCGCGTTCCGAGGGGAACCGTCGGCAGGGCTTCGAGCGCCAGCGACAGCCGGTCGGCCGCGGCGCGCACCTCGGGGCGCCGGTCAGCCGCGGCGCCCTGTGCCACGAGCCGGACCGCGGAGTCCGAGCCGGAAGGCACCTTCCCCTCGTCGACGGCGTTCGCCAGGGCCGTGAGCACGTTGCGCAGCAGCCGGTGCCGCTCGGCGCGCCGGATGGCGGAGCGGGCGAAGGCGCGCTGGAAGGACCTCGCGCTCATCTCCAGCAGGATCTTCGCGAGCGGTCCCAGCGGCACACGCAGGGGACCGCCGTCGTCGGCCTCGGCGTTGACCGGGCACACCTCCTGGCACACGTCGCAGCCGAAGATCCACTCGCCGATCGACCGCGACGCGGCAGCTCCCAGGTCGCCGGGATGCTCGATGGTCAGGTAGCTGATGCAGCGCCCGGCGTCGATGGTGTAAGGCGCCACCAGCGCCCCGGTCGGACAGCCGTCCAGGCAGCGCCGGCAGGCACCGCACGAGCTGCGCAGCGGGGGGTCGGGGTCCACCGGCGTGGAGCTGAGCAGGGCCCCGAGAAAGACCCACGAGCCGGCGCGGTGGTGGGTCAGCAGGTTGGTGTTCTTGCCGATCCAGC
>CAYXZN010000134.1:0-6165 GCA_964469325.1 uncultured Steroidobacteraceae bacterium | reverse complement strand
CCCGCGGGCGTCCTCGCTCTCGTTGCGCCTGTCGACCATCGACACGGCGACGACGTCGATCGAAGATCGAGCTCGACAGGCCGAAGATTGAACTGACCGCCACCCTCATCGGCTCTGGAGGGTAAGCGGCAGAGGCCGCCCACCGCCCGAAAGGTGAGGAATGGAGCGAGACCTGGTGGAGCGCGCGCAGCGAGGCGATGAGCATGCCTTCGGTGAGCTGGCGTTCGCCATCGGGGATCGGCTCTTCGCGGTGGCGTACCGGATCCTGCGCGACAACGACCTCGCCGACGACGCGGTGCAGCAGGCGCTCGTGACCATCTGGCGCGAGCTGCCGGCGTTACGTAATCGGGATCGGTTCGGCGCTTGGAGCTACCGGCTCCTTGTCAACGCGTGCTATCGCGAGGCGCGCAGGGCGAGGCGCTGGCAGGCCAACCTCCAGCTCGTCGACCCGCCAGACCCCGCCGGGGACCCGCAGCTCTCGGTGGCCGACCGGGACCAGCTCGAACGAGCGTTCCGGCGCCTGAAGCCGGAGCAGCGGGCCGCGGTGGTGCTCCAGTACTACCTCGGCATGTCGCTGGACGAGGTGGCCGAGACGCTCGGCATCCCCGTCGGCACCGCCCGATCGCGCATCCACTACGCGAAGCAATCCCTGCGCGCGGCCGTCGAGGCCGATGCGCGTCCCGCACTGCGAGGACGACAGGTATGAACGAACGGGATTTCGACCGCCGCCTGACCGCCTGGCTCGACGAGGGCCCGGCATCGGTCAGCGACCGCGTGATCGAGGGAGCGCTCGCGCAAGTTCCGACCACACCACAGCGCGGCGCCGGACTGGCGCCGCTGAGGAGCCTGATCATGCGTCTCCAGCCAGCAGCCCCCATCCTGGGCGTGGCCGCCGTCGCGGTCGTCGCCGCCCTCTTCTACTTCGCGTTCTGGCAGCCGCGGGTTGGCGGCCCGGAGGTCAGCCCCACTCCCAGCCCCGAGGGCACGCACATCCGGGGGTCATTCACCGCCACCACCTTCGAGGTGCCGCTCTCGTTCCAGCTCGCGGCCGCACCGTCCGCCGAAGGCTGGTACGTGGTCGAGCGACCGTCGCTCCTCCGCGTCTCGGCCGAGCCGGGGGCCGGCTCCTACCTGGCCCTCCTGCCGCTCGACCAGACCCTGGTCGCGGCCTCCGGCGGGCAGGCCGACGCGTCGGGCACTCCGGGCGACTGGTTCGCCGACGTGCCCGGCTTCACCATCGAGCCGATGACGCGGTTCGACGTGGAGGGACTCAGGACCTGGAACGTCGCGGGCGAGGAGGTGCAGATCTACAGGCTGACGGTGGATCCGGCGACCGCGGGGGACCTTCAGGTCGTCACCACGCAGGACGGAGAGGAGCTCCGGGCGGACTCGGATGCACCCTCGACCTGGCTCCTGGGAGTCGTACCCCACGAGGCCGACGACCTGCTCGTGGCCTTCGCCGAGGGGGACACCGCGGAGGAGCTGAACATCGGCGGCTCGGTGTTCGGCATGATCGAGTCGATCGAGTTCCGCTAGGCAGCTCCGGTCACGGCGCCAGGAGGCGGCGGGCGGTCAGCCCGCCGCCTCGGTCTTCTCGTCGAACAGGTAGGCGATCTTGTCTTCCCACTTCGCCTGGACGACCCGCAGCTTCGTCTTCAGCGATGGGGTCAGCTCGCCCTCCTCCTCGCTGAGCAGGCGCGGCAGCAGAGCGACCCGGCGCGGCCGCTCCCAGACCGACCACGGCTCGAGCGTGCGCTTAACCTCGGCGTCGATCAGCTTCTGGACCGACTTCTCCTCCACCAGCCGCTCGGGCGGCATCTCGGCCAGCCCCTGCCCCGCGGCCCACTTCTCCAGCTCCTCGAAGTCGGGGGCGATGAGCGCCCCGGTGTACGGCTGCCGATCGCCCAGGATGACCGCCTGCGCGACGTAGCGCGAGGTCGACAGGGCGGCCTCCATGGGCGCCGGAGAGACGTTCTTGCCGTTGGCCAGCACGATGATGTTCTTGAGCCGATCCGTGATCCGGATCCGGCCGATCTCGCCCAGCTCGCCGAGGTCGCCGGTGTGGAACCAGCCATCGGGGTCGATCGCCTTGGCGGTCTCGTCGGGCTGGTTCAGGTACCCCTGCATCACCTGGGGGCCGCGGACACAGATCTCGCCAGTGTCGGGGTCGATCCGCACCTCGGTCGCGGGGGCGGGGCGGCCGACGGTCCCGAAGCGGAAGTCGCGCGGGCTGTTGACCGACACGAACGGGCTGGTCTCGGTCAGGCCGTACCCCTCGAGGACCAGCATGCCCATTCCGTAGAAGAACTCCCCCACCTCCTTGGCCAGCGGGGCGGAGCCGCTCACGAAGTACCGGATCCGGCCGCCGGTGCGGGCGCGGATCTTGTGGAAGACGAGCCGATCGGCGAGGCGCAGCTGGATCTTGAGCCACAGCGAGTCGGGCTTCTCCGCGACGTGGTTGGCGTACTTCTGCGCGCCCACCCCCTGGGCCCAGCGGAAGATCTTCTGCCGCGCCGGCGGGCTCGACTCGACCGTCGACAGGACGCGCGAGTAGACCCGCTCGTACAGGCGAGGCACGGCCGCCATGAGGCTCGGCTGCACCTCGGCCATGTTCGCGGGCAGGCGCTCGATGAGCGGCTCGGCGAACGCCACCGTGGCGCCCAGGCTCAGGGCGAGGTACTCGTCGACCAGCCGGGCGAAGATGTGGCTCAACGGCAGCCAGGCCAGGAACAGGTCGGTCGAGTACAGGTCCACCACCTGCGGAGCCGCGGAGGTGTTGAACAGCACGTTGCCGTGGCTGAGCATGGCGCCCTTCGGGTTGGCGGTCGTGCCCGAGGTGTGGATCACGGTGGCCAGGTGGTCGTGGTCGATCGCCTGCCAACCGTCCCGCCAGGCGCGCCGGTTGGCGGGGTCGGCGTCGGCCCGCGCCGCCACGTCGTCCAGCGTCAGCGACCCGTCCGGGAACTTGCCGTGGGGATCGAGGGTCACCACGTGGTCGAGGGTCGGCACCTCGTCGCGGATGGAGGCGATCTTGGCCGCCTGCTGGGCGTTCTCCACGAAGACGAGCTTCGCCTTCACGTTGTTCAGTACGAAGGCGGCCTGGTTCGGCTCGGACTGCGGGTAGATGGGGCAGCTCACCGCCCCCAGGGCCAGGCTGGCCAGGTCGGCGATCACCCACTCCGGACGGGTGCGGCTGACGATGCACACCGCGTCTCCGTCGCGGACGCCCAGGTCCTTGAGCCCCAGTGACAGCTCCGTCACCCAGTCCCACATCTCGCGGTAGGTGCGGCTGGTCCAGGTCCCGTCGTCGCTCTCCTCCGCGCGCCGGGCCTTGGGCGGCTTCCAGCGCAGCGCCTCGTTGTCGGGGTGGCGCTCGACCGCGCGGTGTATCAGCTCGACCAGGCTGCGCGGCCACTCCTCGGGCGGCGTGGCCAGCGGGTCGCCCATTGCGTACAGGCGCGGCTCGGCGGGTGGGGCAGCGCCCCCAGGCTGCTCCATCGGCTCCACCGACGGGAGCTCGGTCGTGGTGGTCATGAGTTGGGCCTCCTCTCCACTACCCTGCCACATGGCGCCTTCGGACAGACTGCGGCGCGCGCGCCGCGCTCAGCCTTCGCGTCGGATCGCCTCGATCAGGTTCTGGGCGACGATCAGCCGATGGATCTGGTTGGTCCCCTCGTAGATCTGCGCCCCCTTCGCGTCGCGCATCAGCCGCTCTACCGGGTTGTCGCGGCTGTACCCGGCGCCCCCATAGACCTGCACCGCGTCCGTAGCCACCCGCATGGCGACGTCCGAGGCGTACAGCTTGGCCATGCTCCCGGCGCTGGCGATCGGGTGCCCCGCGTCACGCAGGCGGGCCGCACGCCAGGTGAGGAGCCGCGCGGCCTCGACCGCGGTTGCGGCATCGGCCAGCATCAGCTGGATCGCCTCCTGGTCGGCGATCGGGCGCCCGAACTGGGAGCGCTGCATGGCGTAGCGGGTGGCGTGCTCGAGCGCGGAGCGGGCGAGCCCCACGCAGGCGGCGGCGATGCTGATGCGCCCCGCACCCAGGCTCGACAGCGCGATCTTGAGCCCCTCGCCCTCCTCGCCCAGGCGGTTGTCGACGGGCACCTGCGCGTCCTCGAAGACGAGCTCGGCGGCGGTCGTGTCCCGGATCCCCATCTTCCGCTCGTGGCTGCCGATCCGGAAGCCGGCGGTGTCCCGCTCCACCACCAGCGCGACGCTGGCGTCCTTGCCCTTCTTGCGGTCGAAGGTGCCGAAGACGACGTACACGTCCGCCTCGCCGCCGTTGGTGATCCAGACCTTGGTCCCCGACAGGCGGTAGTGGTCCCCCTTCCGTTCCGCGCGCAGGGCGATCGCCGACGCGTCCGAGCCGGCCTGGGGCTCGGTCAGGGCGAAGGCGCCCAGGCGGTCCCCGGCGGTCATCGGCGGGAGCAGGCGTCGGCGCTGGTCGGGGCTGCCGTAGGCGAGGATCGGCAGCTGGGCCAGGACGTGGACCGAAAGGCAGATCGCCATCCCCATGTCGGCGGCCGCCACCTCCTCCATCGCCAGCACCCATTCGAACGTGCTCATCCCCGCCCCGCCGTACTCCTCGGGGTACGGCAGCCCGGTCAGGCCCAGCTCCCCCATCCGGTCGAACAGCGCGCGGTCGAAGCGCTCCTCCTCGTCCCGCTGCGCGACCGTCGGCGCCAGCTCGCCCTGCGCGAACTCGCGGACCGTGTCGCGGACCGAGCGCTCGTCCTCGCTGAGGGTGAACGGATCGTGGCGGTGGGGCGGGCGGCGGGCCATCAGTCGACCCTGTTCCCACGCTCGTCGTAGCGGTAGAAGCCGCGTCCCGTCTTCCGGCCCAGGTGGCCGCCGGTGACCATCTGCCGCAGCAGCGGCGCGGCACGGAACTTCGGATCCCCGAATCCGCGGTACAGCACGTCCATCACGTTCAGCATCACGTCGTTGCCGATGAAGTCGCTCAGCTCCAAGGGGCCCATCGGGTGGTTCAGGCCGAGCTTCGCACCGGCGTCGATGTCCTCGGCCGTGCCGGTCCCCTCCATCAGCGCGAAGACCGCCTCGTTGATGAACGGACCGAGCATCCGGTTGACCAGGAAGCCGGGGTAGTCCTTCGACTCGATCACCGTCTTGCCGAGCTCCTCGGCGAACGAGCGGCAGGCCCGGTGGGTCGCGTCGCTCGTCTCCAGGCCGCGGATGATCTCGACCAGCTTCATCACCGGGACGGGTGAGAAGAAGTGGAGGCCGATGAAGCGGTCGGGCCGATCGGTGGCGGTGGCGAGGCTGGTGATGCTGATCGACGAGGTGTTCGAGGCGAAGATGGCGTCCGCGTCCGCCGAGGCGGTCAGCGCCTCCCACACCTGGCGCTTGAGCGGCTCGTCCTCGAAGACCGCCTCCACCACCAGCTGGTGCCCGGCGGCGGGGTCGGTCCCGACCGCGGTCTCGACCCGCGTGGCGATCTCGTCGGCCGCCGATTGCTCGAGCTTGCCCTTCTCGACCTGCCGCGCCAGGTTGCCGGCGATCCGCTGCCGCCCCTTCTCGGCCAGCTGCGCGGAGCGGTCCGCGAGGGTCACCCGCTTGCCGGCGGCGGCGCTGACCTGCGCGATCCCGTGACCCATCAGGCCGGCGCCGATGACGAATACGCGATCGATGCTCATGGCCTCGAAGCGTACCAGTGGGCCGCCATCAGGGAGTCTCCAGCAGCCGCGACGCGGCCGTCAGCGGATCGAGCTCGCGTTCCGCCACCGCGGCGATCGTGTCGTCCCAGCGCGGGTGCTCAGCCGCCCGCTGACCAGCCAGCGCCGCCAGCGCACGGCGCACCTGGCTCTCTGCCCGCCGCCGGGCGGCCTCGGGGCGGCGGGCCCGGGCGCGGTGCCGCTCGAGCGCGTCGGCCAGCTCCGGCACCCCGTCGCCGGTGGTGGCGGCGGTGACGAGGATCTCCGGGGGCTGCCGCTCCACGCGCCCGCCAGCGGTCGACATCATGGCCCGCAGCTGGCGAGCGGCGCGGTCGGCGCCGGGGCGATCCCCCTTGTTCACCACCAGCACGTCCGCGACCTCCAGCAGCCCGGCCTTGATGGCCTGCACCTAGTCGCCCATCTCCGGCACCTCGACCACCACCGTCGTCTCGGCGAGCCGCGCGATCTCGACCTCCGACTGGCCGACACC
>CAYXZN010000133.1:0-6262 GCA_964469325.1 uncultured Steroidobacteraceae bacterium | reverse complement strand
TGCGGCTGGTACGACGCGGTGGCGGTGCGCTACAGCGTGCGGCTGGCCGGCTACTCGTCGGTCGCGCTCACCAAGCTCGACGTCCTCGACGAGCTGGAGCGGATCCCCATCTGCCTCGCGTACCGCGACCCCCTCACCGGAGAGCGCCTGGAGCGCGTCCCGGCCTCGACGCCGCTGCTCGAGCGGGTCGAGGCGGTGTACGAGGAGCTGCCCGGCTGGTGCGCCGACACGGCGGGCTGCCGCAGCTGGGGCGAGCTGCCGGCGGCAGCGCGCGGGTACGTGCAGCGCATCGAGGAGCTGGCGGGCGTGCCCGTCAGCCACGTCAGCGTCGGCCCCGAGCGGGACCAGATGATCGTGCGCGGTGCGGGGGCCTCGTGAAGCTGGGGGTCATCGTCCCGCAGGGCTGGACCGGGGAGTACGACGGCTGGGAGCCGCTCGATGCGTGGCGCCGGACCGTCGAGGTCGTCCGCCAGGCGGAGCGCCTGGGGTTCGAGTCGGTCTGGCTGTTCGACCACTTCCAGACCGTGCCCGAGCCGACCGACGAGCTGACCTTCGAGTCGTTCACCGCCCTGGCCGCGCTGGCCGCCGTGACCGACCGGGTGCGGCTGGGCCAGGTGGTGATCTGCAACGGGTTTCGCAACCCGGCGCTCACGGCCAAGATGGCGAGCACCCTCGACACGATCAGCGGTGGGCGGATGGAGCTCGGCATCGGCGCCGGCTGGAAGCGCGACGAGTGGGAGGCGTACGGCTACGGGTTCCCGCCCACTCGCGAGCGGCTGGCCGCGCTCGCCGACGCGCTGGAGGTGATCACCCGCATGCTCGAGCCGGGTCGAGCGGCCCGCGCCAGCTACGAGGGCGAGCACGCCCAGGTGCGCGACGCCATCAACCTCCCCAAGCCGATCCAGCGCCCGCGGATGCCGATCATGGTCGGCGGCAACGGCCCCAACGTCACCTGGCGGCTGGCCGCGAAGCACGCCGACGAGCTGAACCTCGACGGCCTGTCGCCCGACGAGGTGGCGGAGGCCCTGCCGGTCATCCGCCGCCGGTGCGAGGAGATCGGCCGCGATCCGGCCTCGCTGGGGGTCTCGGTCCACGCCTGGTGGGGCACGCCCGAGTGGGCGGCAACGGGGGATCGGCGCGTCGCACTGCTGCGCGGCTACGCGGAGCTGGGCGTGAGCCGGGTGATGGGGCTGCTCCAGTCGTCGGCCGACCACGACCAGGCGCTCGAGGAGCTCGCGCGCGACGCCGTCGAGGCGGGGCTGGCGCTGGCCTGAGTACGGGACCATCGGTCTATTCGGCCCGTTTGACCCATCGGTCTATCCTCGGGGTCCGTTGACTCGGGGCAACCCCTGGAGGTCCGCTTGGCCGTTCCGTTCAGCCAGACGGTGATCGCCACCGTCTGGGACTTCGACAAGACGCTCATCCCGGGCAACATGCAGAGCCCGCTCTTCGCCCACTTCGGGGTCGACGAGCGCGAGTTCTGGGCCGAGGTCGAGGGGCTGCGGGACTTCTACCGGCGCCATGGCGCCGCCCGGGTCAACGAGGACACCCTGTACCTCAACCACGTAGTCGAGTACGTCCGGGCCGGCCGGTTCGAGGGGCTCAGCAACGAGCTGCTCCACCGGCTCGGCGGCGAGCTGGTCTTCCATGCCGGGATGCCGGAGCTGCTCGAGGCGCTGCGGGAGATCGTGCGCGACGACCCCGACTACCAGCGGGCCGAGATCAGCGTCGAGCACTACATCGTCAGCACCGGGCTGCGACCGATGATCGAGGGCAGCGCCATCCGGCCCCACGTCGACGACGTGTGGGCCTGCGAGTTCATCGAGGCCCACCACCCGCCCGGCTACCGCTCGCCGGAGCAGGCGCAGCTCTTCCCCAGGCGAGAGATCACCGCCCTGGCCTATGCGATCGACAACACCAGCAAGACCCGCGCGCTGTTCGAGATCAACAAGGGCAGCAACAAGCGGCCCGAGATCCACGTCAACGCGGTCCTGCCCCGCGAGGCGCGACGGATCCCGTTCGAGAACATGGTGTACGTGGCCGACGGCCCGTCGGACATCCCCGCCTGGAGCGTGGTGAAGGGCGAGGGAGGCCTGGCGCTGGGGGTGTACCAGCGCGGCTCGCAGGCCCAGTTCGAGCAGATCAGCGCCCTCCAGCGCGACGGCCGGATCCACGCCTTCGCCGAGGCCGACTACCGGCCCGACTCGACCGCCTGGCTGTGGCTGACCACCGAGGTCCGGCGGATCGCGGACCGGATCGTCGAGGAGCGGGAGCTGGCCCTGCGGCGCGCCCTCCGTCCGCCGGCCCGCCACATCAGCGAGCCGCCGCCCCGGGCGGAGGCGGAGGAGTCGGAGCGGCAGCTGGAGGCCGAGTCCCGGGCGCCAGAGGTCGACGATGGGTCCATGCCTGAGACGTGGACGCGGGCCGACGAGGTGCGCCGCCGGGTCCAGACCACAATGACCGGAGCCCGGGACCTGCCCGGAGCCGATGAACGGCCCGGAGCCGATGACCGGCCCGGAGCCGATGCCGAGGCCGAGGCCGATGCCGAAGCCCAGGTCGACGACGGGGTGCGAGAGGCGTAGGCCCAGCTCCACCCCTTGCCGCCCTGCTCCTCGGGGGCTGACCGCTTCGGGCGGCGACGGGACGCTTGCGGCTGACGGCGGCGAAACACCCCGCGATTCGAACGGGGATCGAACGGCCGGCACTGGTCCGTCAGTCGACGGTTGAAACCCCTCTCGCGTCAGGCGTCGGAGGAACGCTCCCTCCCGGCGATTCGACCGACGGCTCAAGCCGAGGCTGTTTCAGCGCTCGTCCCCGCGCCGCCTGTCCGGCGCGGGTGGTGACGCGGCGAGCCGCCTCCGGCGACGGCGACTCCCTATACTCGCCGGCACCAGCCGGAGGGGCTCCATTGGTCGAGCAGGCGTTCGCGGTCGGCACCGATACCACGATCCCGGAGCGCCCCGAGCGCCTGCGTCGCGCCTACGGCTTCGACGAGGTGGCGCTCGTCCCCGGCTCGGTGACGGTCGACCCGGCAGAGGTGGACACCTCGACCGAGGTGGGCGGCGTGCGGCTGGAGATCCCGTTCATCGCCGCCGCCATGGACGCGGTCAGTGACCCCGGCATGGCGGTGCACATGTCGCGCGCCGGCGGCCTCGCGTTCGTCAACCTCGAGGGCCTGTACGCCCGACACGCCGATCCTTCGCCGCTCGTCGAGCGGATCGCGGCCGCGGACGACGCGCGCGGCGCGCAGCGTATCCTGGCCGACGCCTACGCCGCGCCGGTCCGTGGCGACCTGGTCGAGGCGATGATCGGCCGCATCAAGGCCGAGGGGGCGGTGGCGGCCGTGGCCACCACGCCGGCGAGCGCGTGGGATCACGCGGGGCTGGCCGCGGCCGCGGGCGCGGACCTGTTCCTGGTGCAGTCGCAGGTCTCCAGCGCGCGGCACATCTCGACCTCCGGGCGGGTCCTGTCGCTGGCGGACCTGACCGGCGGCCTGCGGCTCCCGGTCCTGGTCGGCAACACGGTCAGCTTCGACGCCGCCTACCAGCTGATGCACCAGGGCGCGGCGGCGATCCTGGTCGGGGTCGGCCCGGGCGCGGCCTGCACCACGCGAGAGGTACTGGGGATCGGCGTCCCGCAGGTGACCGCCACCCTCGACGTCGCGGCCGCTCGCGACCGGTACGAAGAAGAGACCGGCCGCTACGTGCCGGTCATCACCGACGGCGGCATGAAGACCGGCGGCGACATCGCCAAGGCGATCGCCGCGGGGGCCGACGCGGTCATGCTCGGCTCACCGTTCGCAGCGGCGCTCGAGGCTCCGGGGATGGGCTTCAACTGGGGCATGGCGACGCCCTCCCCGACCCTGCCACGGGGGACCCGGATCCGGGTCGGGGAGCGACTGCCGCTGGAGCAGATCCTGTTCGGACCGGCGCACACCACCCACGGCACCCAGAACCTGGTCGGAGCCCTGCGGCAGTCGATGGCCGCCCTGGGGGCCCGGACGATCCGGGAGATGCACCGCGTCGAGATGGTGATCGCGCCCGCCGTCGCCACCGAGGGCAAGTCCTGGCAGCTGGCCGGCCGGGAATAGCCCGGCGGGTGCTCCGACCCGCCGGCTCAGGCCTTCACCTCGGCCGCCTCGGGGCGGGTGATCTCCAGCGGCTCGCCGGTCTCGAGGAGGGTCTTCAGGCCGGACAGCACCGGCACCCAGCCGTGCTCCACGCCCTTGAAGGTGGCCGTCTCGCCGTCGAAGTCGTCGTGGACCAGCCGCAGCAGGCAGGCCTCGCCCATCGGCTCGATCTCCCAGGTGACCCGTGACGGGCGGTCATCGGCGGTGGCCGGGTCGAGCGGGAAGGCAAAGGTCTGTACCAGCCGACGCGGCGCATCGGCCTCAACGATGGTGCCCTGGATGACGGCGCTGCCGTCCGTCATGCGGTAGGCGATCGACGAGCCCGGGGTGAAGTCGGACTCGACCGAGCTGCTGTAGTAGTAGCGGCGGGTCAGCTCCGGGTCCGTGATCGCCTGCCACAGCTTCTCGGGGCTGGTGCGGATGTAGATCTCGTAGACGTGGCGGGGCGCGCTCATGGCTGGTGCCTCCATCTGGTGCTTGAGGTCGGCCATCCCGCTCACCCACGGCCGGGCGTACTTGTCGATCCAGCGGTCGTGGATGAGGCGGATGGGGACCGGGTTGAGGTAGTGGAGCTTCGCCCGCCCCTCGCGGCGGGTGACGAGCAGCCCGGCTCGCTCGAGCACGCGCAGGTGCTTCATCACACCGAAGCGGGTCATCTCCGGCAGGGCCGACTCCAGCTCGCCCAGCCGCTGGCCGTCGCGCTCGAAGAGCCGATCGAGCAGACGGCGCCGATGCGGATCCGCGAGGGCCCGGAAGACCGGTTCCAGCTCCTCCATGAGCGCGAGAATAGGTGACCAACGAGTCACATGTCAATATGGCCCCATCAATGCGCAGCGGAGCGCTGATCAGATCTCCGTCGCGCGGATACACTCGGCTGGCACATACCGCCAGCGGAGCTTCGATTGGCCGAGGATCAGCCCGACACGCACGAGGTGCGGTCGCGCGAGCGCGGCCGGACGGTGCACGGCGAGCCGGCCAACGCCGGCCACCGCGTCCTCGCCCCCGACGACGCCGAGGTTGAGGCCTACCTGGAGCAGGCTCTCCACGCCCCGATCACCCCGCGTCCGGCGGTCGATGCGGGCGTCCCGCAGACGGTGATCGTCCTCGACTTCGGCAGCCAGTACGCGCAGCTGATCGCCCGCCGCGTCCGCGAGCTGAACGTGTACTCGGAGCTGCTGCCGCACGACACCACCTGGGAGGAGATCGAGGCGCGGCACCCGGTCGCCGTGATCCTCTCCGGGGGTCCCGCCTCGGTCTACGACGAGGGCTCGCCGCGGCCGGACCCGCGGGTCTGGGAGGGCCGCGTGCCGGTGCTCGGCATCTGCTACGGGATGCAGCTGATGGCGCACCAGCTGGGGGGCAGGGTGGCGCCGGCATCGAAGCGCGAGTACGGCCCGGCCACCATCCGCACCGACCCCGAGGCGCCGCTGCTCGACGGGGTGCCGGGCACGGCTTCGGTCTGGATGAGCCACGGGGACTCGATCCTCGAGCCGCCACCCGGCTTCAGGGGCATCGCCATGAGCGACTCGACACCGTACGCGGCGATGAGCGACGGGGATCGGCTGATGGGCCTCCAGTTCCACCCCGAGGTTGTCCACACTCCCGCCGGCCGCCAGGTGCTCGCCAACTTCGTGTTCGGGATTGCCGACGCCCGCGGCGACTGGACGGCGGCCAGCTTCGTCGAGCAGGCGGTGGAGGAGATCCGCTCGAGGGTGGGCGAGGGACGGGTGATCTGCGCCCTCTCCGGGGGCGTCGACAGCGCCGTGGCGGCCACGCTCGTCCACCGCGCGGTGGGAGAGCAGCTCACCTGCATCTACGTCGACCACGGGCTGATGCGCAAGCGGGAGAGCGAGCTGCTGCGCGATACGTTCGCCAGGAGCCTCGGCATGAACCTGTTGATGGTCGACGCGCGCGACCGGTTCCTGCGGCGCCTGGCCGGGGTCATCGACCCCGAGGAGAAGCGGCGCATCATCGGCGACGAGTTCATCCGGGTCTTCGAGGAGGAGGCCGGCAGGCTGGGCGAGATCGACTTCCTGACCCAGGGGACCCTGTACCCCGACGTCATCGAGTCGAAGACGTCCGAGTCGAAGGCGGCAGCCAAGATCAAGACCCACCACAACGTGGGCGGCCTCC
>CAYXZN010000132.1:3494-6263 GCA_964469325.1 uncultured Steroidobacteraceae bacterium | reverse complement strand
GGTGGCCGGGGGGGGGGGGGGGGGCGACGGCGGCGGTGACGGGGTCGGCGAAGGGGTGGTGGTCGGCACCTCGCCCGGCGTGCACTCCTCGGTCGGCGCGAAGGGGGTATCGACCGCCTCGAGCGGGAAGCGCGGGATCGACGACTCGCGGCCGGCGTAGCGCTCCAGCCAGGCCCGGTTCGACTCGTTCCAGGCCGGGTGGTCGGACTCCCAGTCGGACAGGTCCAGGTACACCCGCTCCTCGGCCGTCGGCGGCTGTGGCTCAGCGCTCGGGTCCGGTTCACCGGACGGATCGACGGTGATGTAGTCCCCGCAGCCCTCCTGCCACACCTTGCCCGTTTCGGCCTCGATGCGCAGCTCCCGGTGCAGGTCGTCCTGCCGGGACGGCCGTCGGTCCTCCGCGAAGATCTCGGTGATGCGGCGGACGGTGTGCTCGCCGGGCAGCAGCCCGGTCATCGCGTCGACCTCGATCTGCACGATCCCCTCGGGCTCGCCGAAGTCGCGGATCGGGATCTGGTTGCGCTCCGCCACCTCGAGCATGTAGTCGCGCCAGATGAAGGTCGGCCCGCTGGCGGCGAAGACGGTGTCGATTGGCGTGAAGTCGCTGTTGCCGACCCACACCGCGGTCACGATGGCACCGTCGGTGACCGAGGAGTCCGGATCGGGGGCCAGGTAGCCGAAGGCCTGCAGGTCCCGGAAGTCGTTGGTGGTGCCGGTCTTCAGCGTCGCCGGGCGGCGGCCCGCATCGGTGGTCAGCTGGAATCGGCGCCCCCACCAGGGGTTGGCGGCGGGATCGGTGTTGTCGGCCAGGATGTCGGTCAGGATGTAGGCGGTCTGGGCGGACATCACGCGCTGGCCCTCCGGCGCGTCGGTGTCGTGGTCGTAGATCACGTTCCCGTCGCGGTCCTCGATGCGCTGGATGAGGTACGGCGGGTTGAACACGCCGCCGTTGGCCAAGGCGCCGTAGGCCCCCGCCAGGTCGAGCTGGTGGACGCCGATGGTTCCCAGCGTCAGCGATGGGACCGCCACCTCGTTCTCCTGCCGCGGGTCCCACTCCAGCCCCAGCCGCTCCGCCATCGCCACCACGTTCTCGGTACCGCTCAGCTGCTGTGCCTTGGCCGCCGGAACGTTCAGCGAGTACTTCAGCGCGTCCCGCAGCCGGACCGGCCCGCGCTCGGTGTTGTCCGCGTTGGGCGGGTTGTAGCCCTCGGCGATGTCGGTGCGCACGTCCATGAACATCGTGGCGGCGTTGAGGGTGCCGCGCTCGATGCCGGTCGCGTAGGTGATCGGTTTGAAGGCGGAGCCGGACTGGCGGAAGGCCTGGCCGACCACGTCGTACGCGGGCTGGTGGGCCGGCGTCGCCTCCCCGTAGAAGCTGGCGCTGCCCACGTAGGCCAGCACCTCGCCGGTGCGGTAGTTGATCGTGACCACCGCGTCGTTGTTGATGTTCCGGCCCTGGAGCCCCTTGAGCCATTCGAGCGCCGCCGCCCCGTACTTCTCCGCCAGCTGCTCGTCGGTCATCCGCGACAGGTCGTACCCGACCGCCGCCCACTTCTCGGCCACGACCTGGTAGCCCTCGTAGTCGAGCGTGGTGTGGATCACCAGGCCGTCGCGGTCGAGCACGTCCTCGCCGCCCAGCAGGTCGGCCGCCTCGCGGCGCACCGCGTACACGAAGTGCGGGGCGAGGTACCGGGTGTCGCGCGGCGGCGCGAGGACGATCTCCTCATCCTCGGCCTGCGCGCGCTCGGCGGCGGTGATGTAGCCGCTGCGCTCCATGTTGGCGAGCACGAAGCGCATCACCCGCACTGCGTCGGCCGTCTCGGGCACGACCCGGATCTGGTTGCCGTCGGCGTCGGTCTCGGTGATCGCCACCTTGGTCGGGTCGAGGCGCGACGGCGATCGCACCAGTCCCGCCATCATGGCGGCCTCCGCCACGGTCAGCCGGTTCGCCTCGTCATCGGCGGTGATGTCCTTGCCGAAATAGGCCATCGCCGCGGCCCACACGCCGTAGGCCTGGTTGCCGAAGTACACCTGGTTGACGTACATCTCGAAGATGCGTCGCTTGCCCTCGTCGCCGCTGTAGCGGTCGTCGAGGTGGAGGGCCAGGATCGCCTCCTTGATCTTCCGCTCCAGCTGACGCTCGGGGTCGGCCATCAGCTCCGCGTCGAAGAGCCGGTTGCGGACCAGCTGCTGGCAGATGGTGGAGGCGCCCGACACGGTCTCGCCCGCGCCCACGTTCTGGAGCAGCGCCCGCAGCATGGAGCGCAGGTCGATGCACGGGTTATCCCAGAAGGTCCGGTCCTCGGCCGCCACGATGGCCTGCACCAGCACCTCGGGCATCTCGTCGAACGGGATCACCTGCCGCTGCTCGGCGGCGAAGGTGGCCAGCTCCTGCCCATCGGCGGAGAGCACCCGCGAGCCCTCGTCGAGCTCGAACCGCTCGACCGCCGATACGTCGGGCAGGTCGCGGGTGTAGGCGGCGTAGACCACCATGGCGCCGGTGAAGAGGGCAGCCCCCAGCGCGGCGAACATTCCGAGGATGAGTGCGGGAAGAGCGGTGTTTCCCCCACGCGCCGCGCGGCGGGAGCCCGCAGGGCGCTGCGTTCGGGCCATCGGCGCGAGACTCTATCACGGCTCGCCGGATCGCGCCGGAGAGCGAGCGGCGGGACTGGCGGATGCGCGACGGGCGCGCCTGGCGGGCGCGAGTGGCTGCGTCGAGCGCGGCGGACCGGGCGGTGAGTCGTCAAATGCTCGCCAGGTGAGCGTTAA
>CAYXZN010000132.1:0-3394 GCA_964469325.1 uncultured Steroidobacteraceae bacterium | reverse complement strand
TGCCCGCTCCGCTCGGGCGTTTTGTTCCGCATCCTGCGCGGCGCCACGCCTTCTGCCGACCGGCGTAGAGAGGTTTCCGTCGACGCACCTATACTCGACCGCCGATGAGCCTCCGCACGGATTCGGCCGCCGTCGAGCGGCTGCTGACGCACCGCGTGGCGCAGGTGGTCGAACGCGACGAGCTGCGGCGAATGCTGCTGGGCGCGGAGCGGCCGCTGCGGATCAAGCTCGGGGTCGACCCGACCAGCCCCGACCTGCACACCGGGCACGGGGTGCCGTTCGAGCGGCTACGCGCCTTCCAGGAGCTCGGCCACACCCCGGTGCTGGTCATCGGCGACACGACGGCCCAGATCGGCGACCCGTCCGACCGCGACCGCACCCGGCCGATGCTCTCGGCCGAGGCGGTGCGGGCCAACGCGGAAACGTACCTCGCCCAGTACGGCAAGGTGGTGGATGCCGAGCGCACCGAGGTCCGCTGGCAGTCGGAGTGGTTCGGCTCGTTCGGGCTGCGCGAGGTGGTGGACCTTGCCAGCAAGCTGACGGTGGCGCGGATGATCGAGCGCGACACGTTCGCCAGGCGCCTCGCCGCCGGCGAGCCGATCTCCATGCACGAGACCCTCTACCCGCTCCTCCAGGCGTACGACAGCGTGGCGGTGGAGGCGGACGTCGAGCTGGGGGGGACCGACCAGACCTTCAACCTGCTGGTGGGGCGGGACATCCAGCGCGACTACGGCCAGCCACCGCAGCAGGTCATGACCGTGGAGCTGCTGGTCGGCACGGACGGGGTCGAGAAGATGAGCAAGTCGCTCGGCAACGCCATCGGCCTGGCCGATCCGCCCTACGAGCAGTACGCGAGGGCGATGAGCATCCCCGACGAGCTGATGGACAACTGGGCCCACCTGGTCACCCGCTGGAGCGCCGACGAGGCCGATGCGTTCGTCGCGGCCTGGCGCTCGGGCGACCTGCATGCCAAGGCTGCCAAGCAGCGGCTGGCGCACGAGATCGTGAGCCGATGGCACGGCGACGAGGCCGCCGCGACGGCGGAGTCGGAGTGGGAGCGGCAGGTGGCAGCCGGCGAGGGCCCGAGCGACATGCCGCTGGTCGTGCTGGAGACCGACGATGGACCGCTCCCGCTGCGTCAGGTGATGACCGAGTCGGGGCTGGCCGGATCGAACCGCCAGGTGAAGGAGCTCGTCCGCCAGGGCGGCGTGCGGGTCGATGGCGAGCGGGTCTCGGATGAGGGCTTCCTGTTCGCTGTCGGCTCCGAGCACGAGGTGCGGGTCGGGAGGCGGGCCGCCCGCCGCGTGAGCGTCCGCCGGCGCCCCGGCGGCTGATCGGCCCGGGCCGGCTAGCCCCGGCGCGCTGGCCGGCCGCGCTCGGCGAGGATGAACCCGGCGGCGGACAGGACCGCCAGGACGGTCACGATCCCCGCCAGCGGCACCCAGGCCGGCAGCCCCTCCGCTGCCGGGGTCTCGACCGGGCCGCCACCCTCCGGAGTCGCCGGCGAGCCGAAGACGGCGCGCGCCTCCGCCAGCAGCGCCTGCCCCTCGCGGCTGTCGAGGGGCGCGTGAAGCGTGCACAGGTGCATCGCGTACCGACCGGCGTCGTCGCGGAAGGTCGCCAGGAGCAGCTCGGTCCCGGCACGGGGCGCATCGATCCCGCAGCTCGCCCCGTTTCCGTCGAACCAGCCCTCGATCTCGACCACTGCGGCCGGATCCTCGCCGTGGAACCACTCCTGGACCCGCATCTGGAGCCGGTTGCCGACCGGCTCGCCGGTGACGCCGGCGAAGACGGCGGTGTTGGGCTGAGCGCCCACCTCGGCGAGCGACATCAGGGCGCACGAGCAGGCGGCGGACGGCGGCGGTGCGCTGACGAGGGCCAGCAGCGCGAGCGCGAGTGCCGATGCCACGGCCAGGAGGACCCGTCTCATCATCCCGCCCAGACGCGCCGGGCCGCGGCCGGGTTGCAGGGCCGCCACGGGTCAGTGCCTGTCCGTGGCGCGGCTCTCGGACTCGGCGATCACCTTTTCGGCGATGTTGTGCGGCACCTCCGCGTAGTGGTCGACCTTCCACCGGAAGCGGCCGCGCCCCTGGGTGACCGACCGCAGCTCGGTGGCGTAGTGGAACATCTCGGCCGCCGGCACCTGCGCCTTCAGCTGCTGCATGCCGTTGCGCGAGTCCATCCCCAGCACGTGGCCGCGCTTCGAGGTGAGCTGACCCATCACGTCGCCCATGAACTCGTCGGGGACCTCCACCTCCACCTCGAGGATCGGCTCCAGCAGCGCGGGATCGACGTCCTGGAAGGCCTTCTTCAGGGCCTGGGAGGCGGCGACCTTGAAGGCCATCTCGGACGAGTCGACGGTGTGGTAGGAGCCATCGACCAGGGTCGCGCGCAGGTCGACTACGGGGAAGCCGGCCAGCACGCCCTCCGACATCGCCTCGCGCAGCCCCTTCTCGACCGCCGGGATGTACTGCTTGGGAACCACGCCGCCCACGATCTTGTCGCCGAACTCGAACCCTGTTCCCGACTCGCCGGGCTCGAACTGGATCACCACGTGCCCGTACTGGCCGTGGCCGCCGGTCTGACGCTTGAACTTGTTGTCGACCTTGGCCGATTTGCGGATCGTCTCCCGGTAGGGGACGGCCGGAGTGTGGGTGGTGACCGCCGCGCCGAACTTTCGCTTCAGCCGCTCGACGATGACGTCCACGTGCGCGTCCCCCATGGCGGTCAGGATCGTCTCGCCGGTCCCCTCCTCGCGGCGCACCCGGACCGTCGGCTCCTCCTCCAGCAGCCGATTCAGGGCCGTGCCCAGCTTGTCCAGGTCCGCCTTCGACTGTGGCTCGATCGCCACCTGGAGGGACGGCTCGGGGAAGCTGAAGCGCCGCAGCTCGACGGCGCGCGCTCGGTCGGTGACCAGCGTGTCGCCGGCGCTGGTGCTGGTCAGCTTGGCGATGGCGGCGATGTCGCCCGGCCCCACCTCGGGCAGGTTCGTCTGGTCCTTGCCCTGCAGCCCCAGGATGTTGCCGATCCGCTCCTCCTCGCGCCGGCTGGCGTTGTACACGTGCCCCTGCGAGTGGAGCTTGCCGGAGACCACCCGGAAGTAGGTCAGGCGGCCGACGAACGGGTCGGCGGTGGTCTTGTAGACCTGTGCCACGAAGGGCGCCGATGGGTCGGGCTCGATCCGCTTGCCTTCGACCGTCTCGCGGGCGCCGACCTCGGCGGGCGAGGGGACGTGCCTGGCGATCATGCTCAGCAGCTCTCGCACGCCAATGTTCTTCGCCGCGCTGCCCACGAAGACCGGCACCACGCTGCCCTCCCGGGTCCCCTTGTGCATGGCGGCGCCGATCTCCTCGTCGCTGATCTCCTCGCCCTCGAGGTACTTCATCATCAGCTC
>CAYXZN010000131.1:0-6297 GCA_964469325.1 uncultured Steroidobacteraceae bacterium | reverse complement strand
CCGCGGCAGGACTGGGAGGAGGTGCTGCGCAGCATCGGCTCGTACGCCGATCACGAGCTCCTCAAGGAGGTGCTGCTGCTCGAGCTGGACGGGGGCTTCGTGCTCCAGGCCCTGGCCCTGCCGCCGGGCGGCACGTGGTCGGAGTCGGCCCAGCTCCAGAAGCGGACGGTCGAGCTCGACGACGACGCGGTCGGCAACCTGATCGACGAGGCAGAGAAGCGCCGGGGGACGGCCGCCGAGAGCCATCCCGAGGTCGACGTGGCCAACTACTACGAGCAGGCACTCCGCGTGCTGGGGAAGTGGGTCGACGGCCAGCGGCCGCGCGACCTGTTCCTGTTCGAGCAGGGAGGGAGCTTCGTCCTGCGGATGCTGGTCAGCACCCAGAGCGGCGGATCGGCGCACCAGCTGGCCGAGTTCACGCGCGAGGAGATCTTGGCTATGATCGAAGCCGGACCGCAGGAACGAGGCACGGCGTCGGAGGAACCGGCGCCCGAGCGAGGTGAAGCGCAATGAAGGCTCTCAAGGTCGCACTCATCAGCGTCGGTGCGCTGCTGGCGGCAATGGTGGTGATCCCGCTCGTCGTCCTCGCCGGGCTCTTCGTGTGGCTGAAGCTCACCGAGGAGAGCGACGAAGAGGCGATGGAGCTCGACGACACGATCTAGCCGCCACTAGCCGGTCACCAGTCCCCACGCGGCGGTCCAGCTGACCGCCGCCACCAGCATCCCGCGCCACAGCGGCTCGGGTCCGCGCACGCCCAGCGCGATCGCCGCCAGCCCGAGCCCTCCGAGCCCGAGCGTCGCCGGCTCTCCCCGACCCGAGCCGAGCAGCGCGGCTCCGACCACCAGCCCCACCCCGATCGCCATGGCCACCGCGAGCCGGTGCGTCGTCCGTCGTCCGAGGCGCTGTGCCAGCGCCCGCGAGCCGTCACGCGCGTCCAGCTCGAAGTCACGCAGCGTGTTCGCCAGGTGCGCGGCCGCGGCGAACGGCGCGACCAGCAGGGCGGCAGGCGCAACACGCGCCAGCGGCGCGCCGACCCCGGCCGCGATCCACAACGGGAGCACCCCGAACGAGACCAGGTAGGGAACGATCGACAGGGGCGTCCGCGACAGCCACAGGTTGTAGGCGGCCGCCGATGCTGAGGCCACCAGCCCCAGCCCCAGCGGCACCCAGCCGAGGGGCGCCGAGGTGGCGACCTGGAGCGCGAGGCCCAAGGCGGCGATGGTTAGGGCCGCGGCAGGGGCGATCTGGCCGCTCGGGATCGGCTTCGGCCGCCCGGTTCGCGCGTCACGGTCGCGGTCCGCCCAGTCGTTCAGCGCGCCGGTGAAGACCTGCGAGCCGGCGACGCTCGCGACCAGCAGCGAGACCCGCCACCAGTCGGCTCCGCCCGACTCGGAGGCCAGGATAACGGCCAGTGCCGCCGCCAGGGCGACCACCGCCACCGTCGGCGCCGGATGCACGAGCCGGACGGCGGCGAGCAGGGTTCGCATCGGCGAATGGTAGGGCCCGCGCGCGGCGGCCTCGATGCGGGGACTCCGGCGTGGTATCGTGAGGACCCGAGTAGACGAAGGCGCCCTACTCGCGTGTTGCCCGGAGAGCGCCTGGCTGGCCGGCCGCGCCGGCGCGCTGGGCGCGGATCCCACGCTCCAGCCGACGGCAGAGGACTCTCGGGATGCCCAAGTACGTGTTCGTCACGGGCGGCGTCACCAGCTCCCTCGGGAAGGGCATCACCTCGGCCTCCATCGGCCGCATCCTGAAGGCGCGGGGGATCCCGGTCTCGATCCTGAAGCTCGACCCGTACATCAACCTCGATCCGGGCACCATGTCGCCGTACCAACACGGCGAGGTGTTCGTGACCGATGACGGGGCCGAGACGGACCTGGACCTGGGCCACTACGAGCGGTTCATCGACGAGAACCTCTCGCAGGCGAGCAACGTCACCACCGGGCGCATCTACCAGGCGGTGATCGCCAAGGAGCGACGCGGCGACTACCTGGGCGCCACCGTGCAGGTGATCCCGCACATCACCAACGAGATCAAGGAGCGGATCGCGCGGGTCGCGCGCGAGGGGACCGGCAGCGTCGCACAGAGCGGCATGGCCGCGCACGGCGTGGTGGTGGTCGAGGTCGGCGGCACGGTCGGCGACATCGAGTCGCTCCCGTTCCTGGAGGCGATCCGCCAGATGCGCAAGGACGTCGGACGGCGCAACGTCCTGTACGTGCACGTTACCTGGGTGCCGCAGATCGGCGCCACCGGCGAGCTGAAGACCAAGCCGACCCAGCACTCGGTCAAGGAGCTGCGGGGGATCGGCATCCAGCCCGACGTCATCATCCTGCGCAGCGACGAGCCGATCGACGACGACACCCGCGACAAGGTGGCGCTCTTCACCGACGTCGACGTCAACGCGGTCATCCCGCTGCGCACGGCGAGCAGCATCTACGAGGTTCCGCTCCAGCTGGAGCGGGCGGGGCTGGGCAAGCTGATCACCCGCGAGCTCGAGGTTCCCGCCACCGAGCCCGACCTGGCCGACTGGCAGCAGCTCGTCTCGCGCATCCGGACGTCGCGGCCGCCCCTGGAGATCGCCATCGTCGGCAAGTACACGGAGCTCCCCGACGCGTACATCAGCGTCACCGAGGCGCTCGGCCACGCCGGGCTCCACCACGGGGTGGACGTCAGGGTGCGCTGGGTGCGCTCGGAGCACCTCGAGCGGCTCCCGCTCGAGGAGGTCGGGTCGGCGCTGGAGGGCGTGGCCGGCGTGCTCGTGCCGGGCGGGTTCGGCTACCGGGGCATCGAGGGCAAGATTCGGGCGATCCGCTGGGCGCGCGAGAACCGCGTGCCGTACCTGGGCCTGTGCCTGGGTCTCCAGTGCGCGGTGATCGAGTTCGCGCGCGCGGCCCTCGGTACCGATGACGCCAACAGCAGCGAGTTCAACGTCTTCACCGAGCACCCGGTGATCGACCTGATGCCCGACCAGCAGGACGTTGCCGAGAAGGGTGGGACCATGCGCCTGGGCCTGTACCCGGCTCGCCTGGAACCGGGCTCGAAGGTCCGCGAGGCCTACCGAGACGAGGTGGTGTACGAGCGGCACCGGCACCGGTTCGAGGTCAACAACGCGTACCGCGATCGGCTGGGAGAGGCCGGCATGTGGTTCAGCGGGGTCAGCCCCGACGGCCGCCTGGTGGAGTTCGTCGAGCTGCGCGACCACCCGTGGTTCGTCGCCACCCAGGCCCACCCGGAGCTGAAGAGCCGGCCCAACCGCCCGCACCCGCTGTTCCGGGACTTCGTCGGCGCTGCGGCCCGGCAGGCCGGCCTCTCCTCCGCCCCCGCGCTGGCGGAGCCGATCCCGGTCGAGCCGCCGGCCTCGACCGGCTCGCGCTGAGCGGCGTGGCCCCTCGCCGCTCGTCGGGTCCGGCCGCGATCGACCGGGAGCGCCTGGCGTCCGAGATGGAGACGTTCCTGGTTGCGCTGGCCGACGCCCGCCTGGCGGCGGCGCGCGGCGAGCCGGTGCGCGCGCCGGTCGCCGCCTACGAAGAGCACGCTGCGCTCTTCGATCGCGCCAACGTCGACGCCCTCGCCGCCGCGGGCGAGGATCCGGCGCTCCGCCCGCTGTACGCCCTCGTCACCGAGGGCTGGCTGGAGCGGCAGCTGGCCGACCTGACCACCGCCATCGCAACCGCCGAGGCGCAGGCCGTGGTGATCTGGCGGGGCGAGCGGATCTCGTACCGCGCGCTGCCCGGGCGGATCGCCGAGATCGCGGATCGCGGCGAGCGGAACGCGCTGCACGGGGCGTACGAGGAGGCGGTCGAGGCGATCAACCCCCTGCGCGCCGAGCGCTTCGAGCGCCGGCGCGAGCTGGTGGCCGAGCTCGGGCACGGCGACACGAGCGAGCTGCTGGCCCGCGTGCGCGGGACCGACCCCGGCGCGCTGGCCGGGGAGCTGCGCCTGTTCGTGAACGAGTCGGAGACCGTCTTCTACGCCGCGCTGCGCCGCTACCTGGCGCAGATCGAGATCGAGCAGGGCGACGCCAGCCTGGCCGATGCGCTGCACCTGTTCCGCGCCTCCAGCTGGGACGCCTGGCTCGACCTCGCTGGCGGAGTGCCGGCCGTCCGCGCCACCCTGTCCGGGCTGGGCGTCGACCTCGACGACAGCGCCGGCATCCGCTTCGAGCAGGTCACGTCGCCGGCCGTCGCGCCCGCCGAGCGCACCGCCCTGGCGCTGCGGGGATCGGATGGGGTGCGGTTCGTGGTCCGGCCCAGAGCCGGCTACCGCGCCTGGGGCGAGCTGCTCCACGCCGCCGGCCACGCCGCGCGGCTCGCCCACCAGACCAGCGGCATCGTCGTCGAGGGTGGGGACCGGGGGCTGGACGAGGCGTGGGGCTACCTGCTCGACGCGCTGCTGCTGGAGCCCGAGTGGCTGGCGGAGCACGCCGGCATGGACGACGACAGCGCTATCGCGTTCACCGACTTCATCTCGTTCCGCCGGCTGTACGCCATCCGCCGCGAGGTGGCGATCCTGCTCTACGAGCTGCGCCTGCACCGCAGCGGCGACCTGCGGCTCGCCCGGGCCTACTACGGCGGGCTCCTGTCGCACCTGACCGGGATCATCTACCCGCCGGCCCGGCACCTGGTCGACGTCGCGCTCTCCTTCGAGAGCGCGGCCGACCTGCGCGGCTGGCTGGCCGCGGCGTCCGTCGCCGAGGGGCTGCGGAGGCGGTCCGGGGCCGGCTGGTGGCGCTCGGCCGACAGCGCGGCCTGGCTGCGCGAGGAGTGGGGCCGCGGAGGGGGCGCACGCGCCGAAGACGCGGTTGCGCGACTCGGGTATGATCGTCTGGACTGGCGCCCGGTCCTGCGGCAGATCAGGACCCATCTCGTCGGCGAGATGAGCGGCTACGGCGGCCCGAACATCACCACGCGCGCCGGAACCCGCAAGGTCTGATCGGCCGTCCGCGGCGCACCCCATGACGAGGCACGGATTCGAGCGTGGTGACCCCTACCCCCAAGCGCTCCGACGCCGCATCCGCCCACGAGCCGACGGCGGGCGGTCGCGCCGATCCAGGTCTGGGCGTCGGAAGCTGATCGAGGTCAGGCCCCCATGAACCACAGCTGGCAGCCGAGGCGGAGATGAACGACGATTCCCGACCGCAGCGCCGCGGTCGCTCGCGGCGGCGGAACGACCAGGGCGGGCGCCGGCAGGCGCAGCGCCCCGCATACGCACGTCGTCGCGAGTACACGCCGACGCCGCCCTACTCGATCTTCACCGGCCCGTTTCCGACCGAGGACGACGAAGACGCACAGATGAGCCTGGCCGATCTCCAGGCCAAGTCGATCGAGGAGCTGCGCGAGCTCGCCACCGAGCACGGGATCGAGACCGAGGACCTGGAGCACTCCGACCTCGTCCTCAAGCTGCTGGACGCGGTGCCGATCACTCCGCGCCAGCCGCGGCACGATCGGAACGGTGAGCCCGGAGCCGCCGACGGCATCCTCGAGATCGTCGACGAGGGGTACGGGTTCCTCCGCGTGCGGGGAGTGATGCCCTCGCCCGACGACATCTACGTCAGCTCCAGCCAGGTGCGACGCTTCGGCCTCCGCACCGGGGACCGGGTTACCGGCCAGACCCGCCCGCCCAAGGACCAGGAGAAGTATTGGGGCCTGCTGCGGGTCGATACCGTCAACGCCGTCGACCCCGAGGTCGCGAAGCGCCGACCGATCTTCGACACCCTGGTGCCGGTCTTCCCCGACGAGATGTTCAACCTGGAGACCGACCAGAAGAACCTGACCCAGCGCCTGATCAACCTGATCAGTCCGGTCGGCAAGGGACAGCGCGGCCTGATCCTCTCGCCCGCCAAGGCCGGCAAGACGACGGTCCTGAAGAACATCGCCCACGGCATCACCACCAACCACCCCGAGGCGCTGCTGATGGTCGCCCTCATCGGCGAGCGGCCCGAGGAGGTCACCGACATGCAGCGCTCGGTGGAGGGCGACATCTACAGCTCGACCTTCGACGAGCCGACCGAGAACCACACCCGGGTGGCCGAGATGGCGCTCGAGATCGCCAAGCGGCAGGTGGAGACCGGCCGCGACGTGGTGATCCTGCTCGACTCGATCACCCGGCTGGCGCGCGCCTACAACCTCGCCCTGCCCGCGTCGGGAAAGACCCTCTCCGGCGGCGTCGATCCGGTCGCCCTCTATCCGCCGAAGCGCTTCTTCGGTGCGGCGCGCAACATCGAGCACGGCGGCAGCCTGACCATCATCGCCACCTGCCTGGTCGACACCGGCTCGCGGATGGACGACGTCATCTACG
>CAYXZN010000130.1:0-6437 GCA_964469325.1 uncultured Steroidobacteraceae bacterium | reverse complement strand
CCGAGGCGGGGACGCGGGTCGTACTCGACAAGGGCCAACCCGGCTTCCGCGAGTACGTGGTCGTCGATCCGCGGACGGGCGAGGGGCGCCCACTGGACGCTGCGCTCGAGCACATCGGTGAGCTCGTGGCAGAGCCCGAGCGCCAGGGCCTGCGGCCACCAGTCGGTTACGCCGTCTTCGCCAGCGAGGGCCGCACCGGCCGATCCCCCATCCCAATCGTCCTGGTCCACGTCCTCACCGGCCGGACCGTCCGGCTCCCGAACCTCGAGTAGGAGGCGTGATTGCCCCCAGGGACGATTGCTAACTCAACCCAGGCTGCCCAACGGGAAGGAATGGGTTGCCCGAGCCCGCTACTCTGCCGACAATGGCCGCCAAGGACAACAGGCTCCTCGTCTCCGAGTTCGTCGAACAGGTCTTCAATGCGGGCGACCTGAGTGCGATTGAGCGCTACTACGCCCAGCCAACGGCGCAGGAGGTGCGGCGGCACGTCGAGGAGCTCCTCTCCGCCTTCGGCGAGGTACGCGTCGAGATCGATGAGCTCGTGGCGGAGGGCGATCGAGTCGCGGCACGGCTGACGATCACCGGTCGGCACACCGGGACGTTCGCCGGCCTCCCAGCCACGGGTCGACGGGTCACCTACAGCTCGTTTCGCTTCTACCGGATCGAGGATGGGAAGATCGTGGCCACGCACGCGATGCAGGATCGGCTTGGCCTCCTCCAGCAGATCGGCGCGACGCTGACCGGCGCTCACGACGTGCACTGGGCGGCATCGGCGACCGCCAGCAGGCCTCAGGACTGATGACCAAGAGAGCTGAGCCGCGTCGGGTCCGCATGTGGCCGCGGCGCAGTTCAGTCCCGACGGATCACTGCTCGCGAACGTCTCCGCCCTCGATGCCCGACGATCTATGCAACGTGGGACCGGGAGCCGGTGCGCCAGATGGACGCTGATCGCGATAGCCAAGGACGCGTGATGCGCGGCCTCACTGACGAGGAATGCCAGCAGTACCTCCATCTCGACGCCTGCCCCGCGCCCTGAGCCCCTATTTCGCCCCGTGTCGAGACAGTCCTCCCCGTCAACCTCTGAAGCGCGACGCGAGGGCGGCCATCGCCCCGGTCTGCTGATCGAACTCACCCGATTTCGGACTCTGGGTGCGTCCATTCGGGAGAGATAGCGAGGATACGAGCGCTGGACGCCCAACTGGCCACCGACCTTCGCGATCACCGGACCGGGGTCATCGCCGATCTGCTCTCCGAGTTCGGGCGCGAGATCCAGGGCGTCGCCTACCTGATCCTCCGCGACCACGCAGACGCCGAGGAAGTGCTGATGGATACGCTCGTCACCGCCTGGCGGAGAGCGCGAGGGCTGCGCGACGATGCCGCCCTCCGCACCTGGCTGCTCCGGATCGCTACCCGCCACGCCCTGTCGCGACGTCGGCGTCGACACGCCCACCAGCCCCTCGCAGACGACCTGCTGCTCACCGCCTCGGCCTCGACGCAGCCCTCGGCGGACCGGCTGGTCGTGGCCGAGGCGATGGATGCGCTCCCCGCCCAGATGCGCGCCGCGGTGGCGCTGCATCACGCCGCCGGCCTGAGCGTGCCGCAGACGGCCGAAGTGCTGGGCAAGAGCGAGAACACCGTGAAGACCCAGGTACGCGAGGGCATGGCCCGCCTCCGCGCCGCCCTGGATGCACAGCCGGCGACCAGCCAAGTAGGGACTCAGACCGATGCACGACGCGCTTGACGACCGCATCCGCCGCGCGCTGCAGGCCGAGGTGGCCGAGCTGCCGCTGGCGGTGACGCCGCAGATGGTCGAGGAACGCCTGGCTCGCCCGGCCATCCCCACCTTGTTCGCGGTGGTCGGCGGAGCCGCGGCGGTGGCCATGCTGGTAGCGATGGTCGCATTCGCCATCGGCAGCCGCCTCCCCAATGTCGGGCCAGCGGCAACTCCATCCGTCACCGATTCGCCCGCGCCCGGGCCCGATGGGTCCGCCTGGCGGTGGATGTCGGTCGACGTGCCAGCCGGCGCTCCGGGCGAGGCACGCGACGTCCTGAGCGATGGCCAGCGATTCTACGTGGTCGGCCGCAGCGGAGCCTCGATGTCCGCCGATGGCGAGCGCTGGACCACCCTGAGCGGGCTGCCGCCTCGTCCAGGCTACTCAGTGGCGGCCGCGGCCGCTGGCAGTGGCAGGCTGCTCATCGCCTGGGCCGCCGATTCGTCGGATCCGGTCATCGCCACGCTGGTCGAAGGCGAGCGGATCGTGCAGAGCGCCGAGATTCGACTCGCCGGAGAGGTGCTCGACGGCTTCGCCACCATGGAAGTCGTCAGTGCGGCCGTGGGACCCAACGGTGGGCTCATCCACACCGCCCCGCGGCTGGACGAAGCCGCCATTGGTGCCGCGGCCTACGGTGACGAGCTCGGCGACGACCGCATGGTCTTCATCGACGGCGGCGTCGCGTACCTCGAGGACGGGGAGGGCGTTCGGCTCGACCAGGTACCGCTGGCCGAGCTGGGGATCGATGCGAAGGCACTGAACGAGGCCGCCCGCCTCTGGATGTCGGTCGACTTCGAGACGTGGACCCCGGTGGCGGCGTCGCAACCCTTCGACAGCGCCGGGCTGCAGACGCAGGGGCCGGTGGACCTCCAGGTGCCAATCGCGGGTGTCCATGGAGGCTTCGTGGCCGGCACGGGCGGAGTCCCCCTTCAGGAGCTCGGCGGCCTCTGGTTCTCGCCTGACGGCGAGCGGTGGCAGGAGCTCGAAGCGTCCGTGGGCGCCGGTCCGCGGCTGGTTCCCTGGCGTGGCCGCGTGCTGGTCGGAGGGGATGATGGATCGATCCTCTCGGCTGGCTCGGACGGCCTGGTGACCATCTCCATTCCGGATCCGCCTGACCAGGTCGAGGGCTTGGGGGCCGGCGACGCGGGCATCGGGTACGTCAACGCGGAACGTCAGCGCGTCGTGTTCTCTCGGGATGGGCGGTCGTGGGAGTACGCCAGCGTTCCCGAGGGCTTCGTCGAGGCGGCCGCAGCGTGCGACTGGTGCTGGTGGAGCGCGGGGGTCTGGATCGGAGCCGATGCTGTCCTGCTCACTGGACCGGCGGACGAAGCGCGGCGGTTCTGGGTGACGAGCCTGAGCGATCGATAGAGCATCCATGATGTACCGGGATCTCTTGCGGGTCATGCAACCGGCGGCCGTGGTCGCGCTGGTGCTCATCGTCGCCGCGTGCAGCGGTCCGGCGGATCCCTTGCGCGCATCGGCCGAGGCATCGCCCTCCGAGGCGGTGGAGGCCTCGGGGGACGATGAGGCCTGGAACTACGTCGCGCTGGGGACGAGCTTCACCGGGTATGCCTCGTGGCCGGAGATGTACGTCGCGCACATCGAGAAGGACCTCGGCGTGGAAGTACGCCTCCATGACGAGACCGTGGGCGGGGGCCGCGCCGACGAGGCGCTGGAACGGATCCGCAGCGACGAGCCGCTTCGCGCGCTGCTCGCGCAGGCTGACGTCATCACCGTCGACCCCGCCATCGACGAAATGCGAGTTCCCATGGTGACCTTCGCCGGCGAGGGAGGCTGTGGCGGTGTGGATGGCCAGGACTGTTTCCGCGAAACGCTGCCCGGCGTGAAGGCGGCCTGGGAGGGCCTCCTGGACGAGCTGGTCGAGCTCCGCTCGCCGAGCCAGGCCGACCTGATCGTCATCGTCCCCGGAGCGTGGCTCGCTGAGTACGCCTGCGGTAGCTGGGGATCAGCGTGCTGGGAGGTCGAAGCGGGCTACGTGGTGGAGCTGCTCCGCTTCTGGTCGGAGGCCGCCGCAGAGCGAGGCCTGAAGGTGGCCAACACGCTGGAGGCGCTGCACGGGCCCGGCGTGTTCGAGGCACCCGTCGACCGCGACTACCTGCAGAGCGACCGCCTCCATCTCACCGATGCCGCCAGCCAGATCATCGCCGACCTCCTGCGCGAGCTCGGGTACACCCCTCTGTGAACAACCGCCTCACCTCCCGAAAGTAGTGCCGCGCCACTCGAGGTACTCGGGCCAGGGCGGCGGATGGAGCGGGGGATAAGTGCTGGTCCTCAGCCGGCGGGAAGCACCAGGGTGAACGTCGATCCCCTGCCAGGCTCGCTCTGGACCACGATGTCCCCGCCCATCGCCCGAGCCAGGTCGCGACTGATGGAGAGTCCCAGACCGACGCCGCCGCCGGCGTCGTCCGGGCTCGCGCCGAGCTGGACGAAGGGCTCGAAGATGCGCTCCAGGTCGTCGGCTGGGATGCCGGGGCCGGTATCGGTGACGCTCACCCTGACCGCTTCCTCGGCGCGGTCGGCTGCGACCACGACCGGGGCGCCTTGGGCCCCGTACTTGATCGCGTTCATGCCCAGGTTCAGCAGGACCTGCTGCACCGCGGCCGCGTCGGCGCGCAGCTCGCCCGACGCTGGCTTGGGCCGGCGGTGCAGGGCCTTCCCGGCTTCGGCAGCTCGCAGCGAGAGAATCGATTCCGCGCGCGAGAGCACGTCTTCCAAGGGCATCACCCCGCTCTCCACACTGCGGCGCTCGCCGGACAGCGCGGCGAACTCCAGGATGTCCTCGATCAGCGCGACCTGGTACTGGGCGGCGTCGCGGATCCGCTCGGCATACCGGCGCTGCTGGTCCGTCAGCGGGCCGCCGCGCTCGCGCAGCAGAAGCTCGGAATACCCCGTGATGCCGGTGAGCGGCGATCGCAGCTCGTGGGACACAATCGACAGGAACCGATCCTTGGCGGCGGCGGCCTCGCGGGCGGCATTGCGCGCCGCGATCAGCTCGGATTCGAGCTTGTTGCGCACCAGCATCGGCATGACCGCCAGGTGGTAGATGGGAGGGTCGAGGTCGGAGCGCGCAGCGCCATTGACCAGGACCGGGATCTCCGATCCATCGGCGTGCAGGATCCGCAGGTAGAGCTCGTCGGCTCGGCCGTGCAGCCGAAGCAGGGGGAAGAGGTGGCTGCTGTAGAAGATGCGCCCGGCCGAAGAGAGCAGCTGGTCGATGTGGCTCCCCTCGATGTCGTCGCGCGGCCGCCCCACGAGCTGCGCCAGCGTGGTGTTCGCGGTCTGCACCACGCCGCTGTCGTCGATGGCGAGGAACCCGCACGGCGCGAGGTCCAGGACAGCGTCCAGGGCCGCGGGGGTGGGTCGCTCAGGCCGCCGCGACTTGGGCAAGGTACTCGCGGATGGCGGCGATCGTCTGCTCGGGATGGCTCATGTGCGGGCAGTGCCCGGTGGCCACCAGCAGCCGCAGGTCGCTCCTCGGAGCCTGACGAGCCACGTACTCGCCCACCGCCTGTGGAGCGAGGGCGTCCTCGACGCACTGCAGGACCAGCGACGGCACCCGGAGCCGGGGCAGGTCGGCGCGGTTGTCGGAGAGGAAGGTCACCTCCGCGAACTGGCGGGCCACGACCGGGTCGGTGGAGCAGAAGCTGGCGTTGAGCTCCGCCGTGAGCTCAGGCCGGTCCTCGTTCTTCATGATCAGCGGGGCGAGGGTGCCGGCCCAGCCGATGTAGTTCTTGTCCATCAGCTCCAGGAGTCCCTCGATGTCGGCGCGCTCGAACCCACCCTGATAATCGGGCGGATCGTTGATGTAACGCGGTGAGGGCCCGACCATGACCAGGTGGGCGAACCGGTCCGGTTCTGCGTTCGCGGCAAGGACGCCGATCATGCTGCTCACCGAGTGGGCGACCAGCACCACGTCGCGCAGGTCGAGCGCGTGGACGACGTCGAGGATGTCCTGGGCATAGCCCTCGAGGGACGCGTAACGCGCGGGATCGTAGGCCGATCGATCGGACTTTCCGTGGCCAACGTAGTCGAACAGGACGATCCGGTAGTCATTCTCGAAGGCCGGCGTGATCAGCCGCCACATGTTCTGGTCGCACCCGAACCCGTGGGCGAAGACCATGGGCTGAGACCCGGCCCCGAGCACGGTCACGTTGCTGCGGCGGCTCACGTCATGGGGCATTGATCGCTGATCGTACGGCGCGGCCCGCCGGTCGGCAATCGGCCCAGCAGATTCCGGCCGAGCGCCAGACCATAGACTTACGGCCGACGGGAGAACGACGGCGAGCATGGCTGATCACCCGAACGCGGCACTGGTTCGCTGGGCGCTCCAGACCATCCGCACCGATCCGGAGGGGCGAGGAATGAAACGAATCGGGCGCGTAGCTCGAGCGGAGGGATTGGTGCCAGAGCTCGCCAGAGCCGATATCGGCCAGAGCTCATGAGCCGCCGCGTCTCGATGACCATCGGCGTCGTGGTCTCGTGGACCTCGATGGTCGTCCACAATCTCGCCGAGCTGCCGATCTCGGTCGTTGCGCTCGAGAACACCGGTCCCCTGCTCGTGGCGCTGGTCCTCCTTGCCGCGTACCTGCTGGCGCCGGCATCGCGGCTGCCGGCAACGGCCCTCTTCGCCTGGGGATGGCTGAA
>CAYXZN010000129.1:0-6504 GCA_964469325.1 uncultured Steroidobacteraceae bacterium | reverse complement strand
GGCGCCTCGCGCCACTCGTGGAGCTCCGGATCGGCGAGCTCGACGTCGGTGAGGGCCACGAAGCGGCGGCCGGAGCCGAAGAGGTGGTCGGCGATGGAGGCGCCGGGTCGGAGGTGGAGGTGGCCGTAGACCCAGACCGCCCCGAGCCGCATCCCCACCCGCCGGCGGCGCCGGGCAGCGGCGGCGCGTCCAGTCCGGGCATCGGCGGGGATGGCGACCATGATCTCCTCGCTCGGCAGCCAGGTCCAGCCGTCCGGCTCGGCCGGCGGCAGGGTGGCCGCCTCGCCGCCCAGCTCGGCGACGTCCCAGATCGGCATCGGCCCACCGCGGTTGAGCCGGTCGCTGATGCGCGCCGGCTCATCGGTGACGGAGGCGGCCACGCGGGCGGCCTCGGTGTAGATCTCGACCGGGGTCAGCGAGACGGTCGGCTCGGAGGCGGCAACCTCGGGGGCAGGAGGCGCGTCCACGGCCAAGGCAGCGCGGCGCGGAAGGAAGCGAAGCATCGGCCTCTGATGTTGCGGGAGACCGCGGCGGCGCGCAACCCGAGATCCCACGGGCCGGCCTACGGATTCGCAGGTACGTACCCGGAGGGCGCATCGGTACACTGAGGTTGTGACCACCGTCCAGCGGCCGGTCGGCGCCGGGCCGCGACCCCCTTCGACCCCGCTATCGCGGGCGGCGACGCTGCCGTCGCGCTACTACCTCCACCCCGCGGTCCTGGAGATGGAGAAGGACCGGATCTTCGGCCGCACCTGGCAGCTGGTCGCGCGGTGGGACGAGCTGCAGCGGGTCGGCGACTTCGTGCCGGTGACCGTCCTGGACGAGCCGATCGTGATCACCCACGGGGTGGACGGTGAGCTGCGGGCCTTCTACAACGTCTGCCGGCATCGGGCCGGCCAGGTGGCGCTGACCCGGGGGAACCGCAAGTCGCTCCAGTGCCGGTACCACGGCTGGACCTACGGGCTGGACGGTTCGCTGCGCGCCTGCCCGGAGATGGAGGCGACCGAGGAGTTCCGCAAGGAGGACTTCGGCCTGGTGCCGGTGCGGGTCGAGCGCTGGGGCCCGTTCGTGTTCGTCAACCTGTCGGATGAGGCGCCGCCTTTGCGAGAGGTGCTGGGAGCCATCCCCGCGGAGGTCGAGCGGGCGGGCTACGACGTGGAGCGCATGCGGCCGGTGGAGCGGCGCGAGTACCTGATCGACTGCAACTGGAAGGTGTACGTCGACAACTACCTGGAGGGCTACCACCTGCCGATCGCGCACCCGCAGCTGTACAAGGAGCTCGACTACGACGCCTACCAGGTCGAGGAGTTCCGCTACTACTCGAAGCAGCATGCGCCGATCCGCGAGCTCAAGCCCGGCGAGGAGCCTGGTGTCGACCGCCGATACCTCCGCCAGCCCGGGGCGGAGGAGGATGCCCTCTACTACTGGCTCTTCCCGAACACCATGTTCAACATCTACCAGGACAACATGTCGTCCAACGTGATCCTGCCGATGGGCGTGGACCGCACCCTGACCGTGTTCGAGTGGTTCTTCGCCGAGCCGGGGACCGGGCCGGGCTGGGAGTCGATGCAGCAGACCATCGCCTTTTCCGACGAGATCCAGCAGGAGGACATCGTCATCTGCGAGCAGGTGCAGCGCGGCCTGCGGTCACGGGCCTACGACTCCGGCCGCTTCTCCGCCAAGCGCGAGAACGGCGTCTACCACTTCCAGAACCTCGTGCGAGAGTTCCTGGGGGAAGAGGGGTAGGGCGGGCCCCCCAGCGCGCCGGCAGCGTCCCGCACCGCGGTTCCGGGCGGCGGGTCTTGGGCGGCGGGTCCTGGGCGGCGGGTCCGGGCGGCGGGTCTTGGGCGGCGTCTCGGCCGCTGTTGCCAGCGGTGCACCCAGTGCCCCTTAAGCCGCGGCAAGGGCGCTCCGGCTGACAGATGTCACTCCTGGTGCCCGCCTGACACTGCACGGACCCGCTGGCGGCGCGTAGTGGGCATGGAGTGCCCATCTGTCACTCGCTCCCACCAGAGGAGCCCGGTGGCTTCGGGATCGGGCCGCCGTAGCCAAGCCCTGGCACGCCAGCCTCGAACGGCGAACCGCGCGAACAGTGCGGCATGTCGATCGACCACTCGCCGACTCGTGCGATCCTGGGCGAGCACGAGCGCCGGTACGACTGTCACCGGTTGCTGCCATCCCATCTCGCGCGCCAGGCTGGCCCCGATCCGCACCTTCACGTCGAGGCGGCCCAGGGTCTCCTGGAGGTCGCCGAGCCGCGACTTGATCTCGACGACCAGCAGAACCCGGGTCAGCGGGTGGAAGGCGAGGATGTCGCATCGGCCCCGGTCGCCGTATCTGTTGAAGCTGACCTCGACGCGGACAAGCCAGCCGGCAGCGGCGAGGAGGGCGGCGACCTGCTGCTGGAGCTCGGCATGCGCTGCGTCCATCAGCCGATCGAGCTGCTCACCGCGCCACCGCAGTTCGAGGTGGACGGTAGCGTCCAGCGCCCCGGCGATTCGCTCGATCGCGGCGATGCTGAGCCCTGCGAGGGAGCCTCGCTCCAGCCGGCCCACCTGGTAACGCGAGACGCCGGCCCGTTCGGCCACATCCGCCTGGCGGAACCCGCGGCGCCGGCGAAGGAAGCGGACGGCGCGGGGGACGTTGGTGCGCAGCACGGTCGCATGGTGGCTCGGAGCTCTTACCACGCGCTTACCGGCGGATTTCCGTGGACCGACCGCGGCAGCACCCCTGGCGACGGTCGTGGGCGACGGTTTGGGCTAGAGTCGGCAGGCAATGGCCAGGGAACGGTTGACGGTGGCGCTCATGTCCGAGGTCTTCTGGCAGGCCGATGGCGAGGTGCGCCTGAAGCAGCGCCTGGCCGAGGCGGAGGAGCGGGGTGCGGAGCTGGCGCTGCTGCCGGAGATCCCCCTCAACCCGTGGCGGCCGGCGACGAAGCAGCAGGTCGACGAGGACGCCGAGGAGGAGGGCGGCCCGCGCACGCGGGCGATGGCGGAGGCGGCCCGGGAGAGCGGCCTCGCCCTGGTGGGCGGGATCATCCACCGCGAGCCGGGGACGGGCCGACGCACCAACCGCGCCCTGGTCTTCGACGCCCGCGGCGAGATCGTGGCGAGGTACGAGAAGCTCCACCTCCCCGAGGAGCCCGGCTTCTGGGAGACGAGCCACTACGAGCCGGGAACATCGGCGCCCACCAGGATTGACGCGTTCACGGTGCCCATCGGCATCCAGGTCTGCTCGGACGTCAATCGGCCGCAGGGGAGCCACCTGCTGGGCGCCCAGGGAGCGGAGGCGATCCTGGTGCCGCGCGCCACCGAGGAGCGGAGCTACCAGCGCTGGAAGACCGTCTTCCGTGCCAACGCGCTGACCAGCTGCGCTTACGTGCTGAGCGTCGCCCGGCCGGACCCGGAGGAGGGGGTGCTGATCGGCGGGCCGTCGGTGGCGGTGGATCCCGACGGCCACGTGGTGGTCGAGACCACCGATCGGCTCGCACTGGTCACGCTCGACCGCGAGGTGGTTCGCGACGCGCGCCGCGCCTACCCCGGCTACCTGCCGGTCCGCGCGCAGCTGTACGCCGATGCCTGGCGAGACCTCGCCGGCCGCGACGGCCTGCCGGAGGCGTGAGGCCGATCAGCCGCTGACGAGCGTGAAGGTGGCCTGGGCGATCTGCTCGGCGCACTGCTCCGCGGCGTTGTCGCGGGTCGCGCCCTCCGCGCACCGGTAGACGCGCATCACGTACGTCCCGGGCCCCCACAGGCCGACCAGCGTGCGGGTCGGCACCTGGAAGCCGATGGTCCGGCCGTTCGGGTTCACCTGCAGCAGGTCGTCGCCCTGCTCCAGGGTCGTCTCCGAGCCGTCCGGCTCCACCCGAACGACCACCTCGTAGATGTACCGGCTTCCGAACGGCTCCGGCATCACCACCGAGTGGGCGAAGGTCGATCCGGGTGCGAAGGTGTCGGTCGCATTGGTGACGGTCCCGTCCGAGGCGAGCGCGGTGCCGAAGGTCACGGTCCCCAGCAGGTCGGGGCCGGGCTCCGGCGAGGCGGAGCCGTCCGGGCTCCCGGTGGTGGTCGGTGCCTGGGTCGGCGTCGGGCGCAGCGTCCGGGTCGGGGTCGGCTCCGGCGTGGGCGTGGCGAAGCCGACGGTCGGCTCGATAGGGTCGAGGCCGGAGATGAAGAGGCCGACCACCACCGCCAGCAGGATGGTCCCGACGATGGCGCCGATCGAGATCAGCGACGCCTGGTCGGTGGGGATCCGGTTGGGCGGTCCGTCGTGGCGGGAGGCCGGCGCGAGGGTTGCGCCGCACGACTCGCAGTCCCTGGCCCAGCCCGGATTCTCGTGGCCGCAGTTCGCGCACTGGACGCGGTCGACGGTCATCAGTCCTCGCTCTCGCCCGGCGCGGTGCTCGGCGCGTCTGCCCCTGGTTTGGTGCCCCTGGTTTGGTGCCCCTGGTTTGGTGCCCTGACCCGCTGCCCCGGACGCGTGGAAGCCTAGCATCAGCAAAAGGCCGCCGACTCGTGAGTGTGTCGACGGCCCGGGTGGCCCACGGCGGTACCCGCCGGCCGAGGGGGATGGTATCAGCAGTTGGCGGGTGTCGCCCATCGCCGCATCGGCCATGGCGCTTGGGCTAGGCTGGAGCCCGATGCCGGGCCCGGGTAACGCGCCGGCGGTCCAGGCGCCGCAACCGGCGCCGATGCGCGCTGCCGTGGAGCTGGGTCGCGATTCGTGGCTGGCCGACCTGGGCCTCCTGGCGGCGCTGGTCCTGACCGCCTCGTACACGAAGCTGGCGGGTATGGCGGCCTGCGACGAGGCGGCCGGCGGGCTGCTGGTCTGCGGGGTC
Organism: uncultured Steroidobacteraceae bacterium; assembly: GCA_964469325.1. Taxonomy (GTDB): domain Bacteria; phylum Chloroflexota; class Limnocylindria; order QHBO01; family QHBO01; genus CAYXZN01. The sequence goes on along the minus strand of CAYXZN010000129.1, from coordinate 1,667 downwards.
GAGCCGACCGTCCACGCCGCTTCCCTGCTGGCCGGCGGCGTCGCGCTCGCCTGCGCAGTGCTGCTGACGTGGCGCGCCGTGCGCCGGATGTGGTGGTCCCCGGGCTAGACGCTGAGCCCGGCCACCACCAGCCCCGCCGCGGTCAGCAGCGACCAGGCCAGGACGACGGCGAGCAGCCTCCACATCGGCCAGCGGTCACGGATGCCGACGCCGACGAAGGCGACCATGCCGCCGATGCCGACCATCAGCACGAACGCGAAGAGGGTTGCGTACTTGAGCTCGAGCATCGGCCAGACGGGGAGCTGGGTGGCAGGCAGGCGCCGACCCGAGCTTCGAGGACGAGCCAAGGGCACCTGCCCGCCGTTCCCACCAGGGGGGCTGGACGCCGAAAGTACCTCCCGGGTACGGGGCAGGGCAAGGGCTGCGTTGCCCACAGGCACCGTTTCCTAGTAGGCGCTCTCCTCGACGAAGCCGGCGCAGACCACCGCGGCGCCCTGCTGCCCGCCCCCCTTCTGCTCCCAGCGCTCGGCGCAGCCGACGCACCCGGCCTGGCCGGGGTCGGCCACGGCGTCGGTCCCCGCGGGGCGGCGACGGTGGAGGTCGCGGCCGTGGCCGCAGGTCATGCAGACCGGTTCTCTGACGCGAATCGGCGGTGGGTCCATCGGCCCAGCGCCCTCCCCAGCGGCGTGGTAAGCGCTGCTAACTATACAAATAGTTGAATGACTTTGGCGCGTGATCGGCGCGGTCGGCGCGCGCGGAGCCGGTAGGGTCTAGGCGCCCCCGTGGAGCGGGTGGTGCCGGAGGTGGGAGTTGAACCCACAAGGGGCGTGAGCCCCATCGGAGTTTGAGTCCGACGCGTCTGCCAGTTCCGCCACTCCGGCCGGGGCAGCACGCCATTATAGGGACCGATGCCCGAGCAGCCCCCGCAGCCGTCCGGGACCCGCACGCCGCCGCTCCCCGACGAGGCGTCGCTCGTCGAGAAGGCCGCGGCGGGAGATCGGCTCGCCTTCACCCGGCTGGTCGAGCACTACCAGTCCGCCTGCTACGGCCTGGCCTGGCGCCTCCTGGGCGACCCGGACCTGGCCGCCGATGCCGTCCAGGACGCGTTCGTGCACGCGTACGCCGCGATCGCGTCGTACCGCGGCGGGGTGTTCCGATCCTGGCTGCTGCGGATCACCGCCAACGCCAGCTACGACATCCTGCGCCGCGCGCAGCGACGCCCGACCACCGTTTTCCCCGATGGCGAGGAGGGGGCGCCGGAGCTACCCGACGTGAACGCCCCGAACCCGGTGGCGGAGGCGCAGCGCGGGGAGCTGTACCGCCACCTGGACGCGGCGCTGCGACGCCTGCCGGAGGACCAGCGGATCGCGGTCGTGCTGTGCGACGTCTACGGGATGGACTACCGGGAGGTGGCGAGGACGACCGCATCGGCGCTGGGAACGGTGAAGTCGCGCATCCATCGCGGCCGTCTGCGGCTGCGGGAGCTGATGGCCGAGCACCGGGAACTGTTCGAGCGCTGAGGGCGTCTGACCGATGACCATGGATCCGACCACCGCACACCCGGGCGACGAGCTCCTGGCTGCCTTCGCCGACGCCGATGACGAGGTGACCGGCGATCGCGCGCTGTCCGAGCACGTTCGCGCCTGCGCGCGCTGCGGCTCGGTGGT
>CAYXZN010000128.1:0-6531 GCA_964469325.1 uncultured Steroidobacteraceae bacterium | reverse complement strand
TGCATCTCGACCTCGACCGCGTCCTGCAGGTGATCGTCGACCGCGTCCGCGACCTCGTCGACGCGGAGTACGCCGCCCTGGGGACCCTGGGGACCCTGGGCCCGGACGGGAGCATCGACCGCTTCATCACCAGCGGCATCGACGACGAGACGCGGGCGCGCATCGGCCACCCCCCGCGCGGGCGGGGGCTGCTGGGCCTGATCATCCGGGAGGTGCGCGCCTTCCGCATCCCCGACATCGCCGCCGACCCGCGGCGCTACGGCTTCCCGCCCCACCACCCGGTCATGCACGCCTTCCTGGGCGTTCCGGTGACGGTCAAGGGGCGGTCGGTCGGCAACCTGTACCTGACCAACAAGCGCAGCGCGGCCGAGTTCAGTGAGGACGACCAGCGGGTGGTGGAGATGTTCGCGCTGCACGCGGGAATCGCGATCGAGAACGCACGGCTGCACCACCAGGTGCAGCGGCTGGCGGTGGTCGAGGAGCGCGAGCGGATCGGCCGTGACCTGCACGACGGGATCATCCAGCGGCTGTACGGCGTGACCCTCTCGCTCGACGACGTCGAGGAGCTGGTGGAGAGCGACCCGGCCGAGGCGAGGCAGCGGGTGGATCGGGCGATCGAGGCGGCCGGCGCCAGCGGCTACCTGCTGAAGCAGATCCGGGGTCGCGACCTCGTCAGCGCCCTCGAGTCGGTCGCGCGCGGAGACTCGCTGCTCGACCCGGCGGTGACCGAGAAGGTCCTGGAGCGGGTGCGGCGGATCGCGAGCGGCCAGGAGACAGACGAGCTCGCCCAGCTGACCGCCCAGGAGCGGAAGATCCTGTTCCTGGTCGCGGAGGGCAAGACGAACAAGGAGATCGCCGGCGAGGTCTTCCTGTCGGACAAGACGGTGAAGAACTACGTCAGCTCGATCCTGTCGAAGCTGAACCTCCAGCGCCGCACCCAGGCGGCCGCGTTCGTCGCCCAGCATCGGCTCCGCCCGCCGGAGTAGACATCACGGCGCCGGGCGCCCCGCGCCACGCGGACCGGCTCGGGCGTCGGGCCGGTGACGGAGCTGCACCTCGGTGGCCGCTGGTCACATCGGCGCGGCGGCGGGACCGCTAGCCTGTCCGGCACATGGACGTGCTGGTGCTCAACGCCGGCTCCAGCTCGCTCAAGGCGAGCGTGGTCCGGCAGCCCGGCGACCGCTCCCTGGCGGAGGTCGAGGCGGAGCGGCCGACGCCGGAGGCCGGCGACGACTGGAGCGAGCCGGTGGCCGCTGCGCTCGACCGGCTCGGCGTGCGCCCGCCGGCGGTGGGGCATCGCGTCGTCCACGGCGGGAGCCGCTACGCCTCGCCGACCCTCATCGATGCCGAGCTGCTCGACCACCTCGAGGAGCTGCGCGACCTGGCCCCGCTGCACAACGCGCCGGCGGTGTCTGTGATCACCGCGGCCCGACGGCTGCTCGGCGAGGAGGTCCCCCAGGTCGCGTGCTTCGACACCGCCTTCCACGCCTCGCTGCCGGCGAGCTCGTACGTCTACCCGCTCCCCTGGGAGTGGCACACCGACTGGGGCATCAGGCGCTACGGCTTCCACGGCCTGTCGGTGGAGTGGGCTGTCGAACGCGCAGCGGCCCTGCTGGAGCGTCCTCCCGGGGAGTTGGGGATCGTGGTCGCCCACCTCGGCTCTGGCTGCTCGGCAACGGCGGTATGGGACGGAAAGTCGGTCGACACCAGCATGGGGATGACGCCGCTGGAAGGGCTGATGATGGGCAGCCGGGCCGGGTCGGTCGATCCCGGCATCCTGCTCGAGCTGCTGCGCGACGGCCGGCTGTCGCTCGACGAGCTCGACGACGCGCTCCAGCGCCGGTCCGGCCTGCTCGGCGTCTCGGGGCTCTCGAGTGGCGCCAGGGAGGTCGAGGCCGCCGCGGCCTCCGAGGCTCGCGCCAGGCTGGCCCTCGACCTGTTCGCCGGACGGGCGGCGGCCGGCATCGCGGCCGTCTCCACCGCCCTGCCACGGCTCGACGCGCTGGTCTTCACCGGTGGCATCGGCGAGCACTCGTCGCGCATCCGGGGCGCCATCTGCGCGCGGCTCTCCGGGCTGGGCGTGTCGGAGCCGGAGCCGGGCGAGGGGACCGACGCCGTCCTGTCGCGCGGGCAGGTGCCCGTGCTCCGGGTGGCGGCCCGCGAGGACGTCGTCATCTCCCGCCAGGTGGCCTGGCTCCTCTCCGTCTGACTCGATGCGTATGTCTCCCGTCCATGCCCGCACCGTCGCGGAGGTCGTCCGCGACCTCGGCACCGACCTGCGCCACGGGCTGAGCTCGGACGAGGCCCATCTCCGGCTGGTCGCTGGCGGGCCCAACGAGCTCGCCGAGCGCAAGGGCCGCTCGCTGCCGGCCATGGTCGCCGACGCCGCCACCGAGCCGTTCGTGCTGCTCCTGATGGCCGCCGGCATCGGGGCGGTCCTGCTCGGCGAGGTCCGCGACGGCCTGCTGGTGCTGGCCGGGCTGGTCCCGATCGTGGGCGCCGGCGTCATCACCGAGTACCGCGGCGAGCGCGCGCTGGACGCCCTCCGACAGGCGAGCGCCCCGGTGGCGCGGGTGCGCCGCGACGGGCGGGTGCACGACTTGCCGGCCGCCTCACTGGTGCCCGGCGACGTCGTGCTGCTGCGCGTGGGGGACGTCGTTCCCGCGGACCTGCGCGTGGCCGATGCCAGCGGCCTGCTCGTGGACCGCAGCGTCCTGACCGGCGAGTCGCTGCCCGAGCCGGCGGCGGTCGATCCCGACTCGCCGGACGCGCCGGTCACCGAGCGACGGGCGATCGCCTATTCCGGGACCAGCGTGGTCGGCGGCACGGGCCTGGGGACGGTGGTGGCGACCGGCCCGGCGACCGAGCTGGGCGCGATCGCCGCGCGGCTGGGGCCCGGGGAGCGGCGGCGCTCCCCGCTCCAGCGCGAGCTGGATCGGCTGGTCCGGATCCTCCTGGTGGCGGCCGTGACGCTGATCGCGATCACCGTCGGCCTCGGCTTCCTGCGCGGCCAGCCGGCGGGCACCAACCTGCTGGCCGGCATCAGCGCCGCCATCGCCGCCATCCCCGAGGAGCCGCCGATCCTGCTAGCGGTGATCCTGGGCCTGGGGGCGTACCGGCTCCTCCGGCGCGGCGTCCTCGTTCGTCGCCTCAGCGCCCAGGAGACGCTGGGGGCGGTCGACCTGATCCTGACCGACAAGACCGGGACGATCACCGAGAACCGTCTCCGGCTGGGGAGCGTGCTGACGCCGGACGGCGCGGTCGCGGATGCGCACGCGGAGCGGTCGCTGATCGCGGACGCGCTGCACGCCGAGGACGACGCCTGGCACGCCCTCCACGGCGCCCGTCCCGGCTCCTTCACCCAGGCCCTGGCCGAGGCGCTCGCCGAGCGGGGCGTGGACCCGGCACTCGACCCGCTGGCCCTGGTCGACGCCGCGCCACCGGCCGAGGGACGCCCCTTCTCCAGCGCCCGGCTGCGGCGTGGCGGACGCGAGCTCGAGCTCGCGCTCGGGGCGCCCGAGACGCTGCTGGCGCTCGAGCCGGCCGGTTCCGACCAGGACGTCAGTCGGTGGCGCGAGGCCGTGACCGAGCAGGCGTCGAGCGGCGCACGGCTCGTGCTGCTCTGCGAGCGCCGCGACGGCGATCCCTGGCAGCCCCGCGCCCTGTTCTCCTTCGCCGACGCCCTGCGTCCCGGGGTTCCCGACGCGCTCGCCACCGCCAGGCGGGCGGGCATCCAGACCGTCATCGTCACCGGTGACCACCCGCGGACCGCGGCCGCCATCGCCGCCGCCGCCGGCATCGAGGGCGGGACCACCATCACGGGCGAGGAGCTGGCCGGCTGGGACGAGAAGCGGCTGGCGGCCGAGCTCCCGGACCTGCGAATCGTGGCGCGGGCGCTGCCCGACCAGAAGCACCGCCTGGTGGACGCGGCGCGGCGCGCCGACCGGACGGTGGCGGTCACCGGCGACGGCGTGAACGACGCTCGGGCGCTCCAGCACGCGGACGTGGCGGTCGCCATGGGGAGCGGGACGGCGGTCGCCAAGGAGGCCTCGGACCTGGTCCTGAACGACAACTCCTTCGCGACCCTGATGTATGGCCTGCGCGAGGGACGGCGGATCATCGACAACGTTCAGAAGGGGCTCGTCTTCCTGGTCTCGACGCACGTGGCGCTGCTCGGCTTCATCCTGGTGGCGACTGCCGCCGGTCACGGGCTGCCGCTCCTCCCGCTCCAGATCCTGTGGCTGGAGCTGTTCATCGACATCTCTGCGGCGGTCGCCTTCGAGCGCGAACGCGAGGAGCCGGACGTGGTCGACCGCCCGCCGCGGCCGCGCCACCGGCCGCTGCTCGACGCGTCGCTCCTCGGCCGGGTGGTCCTGGCCGGGGGCTTCACCGCCGTCGCCGCCTTCGCCGTGCTGCAGACGGTCCCCGGCCAGTTCGAGCACGTGCGCTGGCTGGCCTACACGATCCTGGTGGTCGGCCAGCTGGTGCGGGCCTACGCGAATCGCAGCCTCGCGCACCCGGTGGCCGGGCTCCGCGCGAACGGGCTGCTGGCCGGCATGGTCGGCCTCGCGCTCGCCATCCAGGTGGCGATCCCGTACCTGCCGGGCGTGGCGGAGGCGTTCCGGGCGAGCCCGCTCAGCCTCGCCGAGTGGGGGCTGGTCGCCGCCATCGCCCTGGCGCCGGCGGCGGTCGCCGAGCTGCTCCGGCGGCGCGGCGTGCGCTGGGTCGCCTAGCGGGTTGGTCGCTGCCTGCCGATGCGGCCGAGGTGCGTGTCCCCGAAGCCGCTGGCCAGCTTCAGCCCGTAGCCGAGCGCGCGGTCCATACCGACGTGGGCGGCGACGATCGCCCCCGCCAGCGCCAGCCACGAGGCCTGTGTCACCCAGCCGGCCGCCAGCAGCAGCATAGCCAGGGCGAAGTTGTGGACGGCGTTGTAGGTGATCGCTCCCACCCGCGGCCCGGCCAGGTAGCCGATCGCCGACAGGTCCGGGGCGAGCAGCGCGGGCAGCAGCAGGATCAACGGCCCACCCAGGGCGAGGTAGGCCGTCACGCCCGCCGCGAAGATCGCCGCCGCCTCGATCCGCAGGATCCATTTCACCATCGCCCGGCTCCTACTCCCACTTGAACAGCAGCACCGCAGCCGCGAACGAAAGCCCCGCCCAGACCGCCATGCCGAGCAGCTGCGGTCCCAGCGACAGGACGCCGGCCCCGTCGTTGACGATCGCCCGCAGCGCCTCGTTGACGTAGGTGAGCGGCATGTAGCTGGTCACGCCCCGCAGGAGCTCGGGCATCGCGTCGCGCGGGAAGAAGACGCCCGACAGGAACAGCATCGGCAGGCTGACCAGGTTCGCCACCGGCGCGGCCTGATCCTCGTTCTTCGCCCAGCCGGCGATGGCGTAGCCGACCGCCAGGAAGATGACCGAGGCCAGCACCACGATCACCGCCAGGCTCAGCCAGTCGCCGTACATCTGGAGCCCAAACGCGATCCCCACTGCCATCAGGATCCCGACCTGGATGAAGCCGATGATCAGCCGCGACCCGACCTGCGCGGCCAGGAAGTAGGCGGGCGGGGTGGGCGTGGCGAACAGCCGTCGCAGCGCGCCGGTGCGCTTGAACTGCACGAAGGTGAACGCGACCCCGAACAGGCCGAGCTGCATCACCGTCATGCCGACCACGCCCGGCACCAGGAAGTCGATGTAGCCGAGGTCGCGCGCCTCCACCGACTCGAACTCGACCGGCGAGCTGAGCACCGGTTCCGGTGCACCCGGCGGCAGGACCGAGCCGATCAGGGCCCCGATCACGGCCTGCTGAAGCAGGCCGCGCCGCACCGGTGTCTGCTGGGGGTCGGCGGTCGCCTCGTAGGCCACCAGGGACGCCTCGGTCGCAGTCGGCGCGAACCCGACGGGGATCAGGATCACGTAGTCGCGGTCGCCCGCCTCGAGCGCCGCCAGCTCCGCCTCGCGACCGCCAGCCGAGAGCTCCAAATAGTCCACCTCCGCCAGCCCGGCGCGGAAGGCCTGGCTGCCATCGGTATCGGCCTCGTCGACGACCCCGACGCTGATGCTGGTGGCGGCCTCGAAGTTGAGGACCCCGAAGATCAGCATGATCAACAGCGGCAGGAAGAAGCTGAAGAAGACCGCCGCGCGGTTGCGGATGAAGATCTTGAAGCTGGCCACGAAGAGGGCCCACCAGACACCGATCCGGAGCGGCAACGGTCAGTCCTCCCGCAGCTCGTGGCCGGTCAGGTCGATGAAGACGTCCTCCAGGTTGGCCAGCCGCTCCACCCGTGCCTTGCGGAAGCCGCGCGCCACCAGGGCGTCCACCAGGGCCTGGGGCGGGTCGAGGGCGATGATGCGGCCCTGGTCCATGATCGCCACGCGATCGCACAGCTCCTCGGCCTCCTCCATGTAGTGGGTGGTCAGGACCACCGTGTGCCCCTCGTCGCGGAGCCTGCGCACCACGCCCCACAGGTGCCGCCGCGCCTGGGGGTCGAGCCCGGTGGTCGGCTCATCGAGGAACAGGACGCGCGGATCG
>CAYXZN010000127.1:0-6563 GCA_964469325.1 uncultured Steroidobacteraceae bacterium | reverse complement strand
CGGCACTGCTCGGCCCACGCGTCGTCGTTGAGGGCCAGCCAGCCGCCGATGTTGGCCAGCGCGTCCTTCTTGGCGCTCATCGTCATCCCGTCGGCCAGCGAGGCCATCTCGCGCACGATGTCGCGGATCGGCGTCAGCTCGTAGCCCGGCTCGCGCTGCTTGACGAACCAGGCGTTCTCCGCGAAGCGGCAGCCGTCCAGGAAGAGCGGGATGGCGTGGCGGTCGCAGACGGCGCGGACCGCTCGCAGGTTCTCCATGCTCACCGGCTGGCCGCCGCCCGAGTTGTTGGTGACGGTGACGAACACGACCGGCACGTTCTGCGCGCCGCGCTCGGCGATGAAGGCGTCCAGCGCGTCGACGTCCATGTTGCCCTTGAACGGGTGGATGGCCGACGGCTCGCGGCCCTCGGGGATCACGAGGTCGACCGCCTCGGCGCCGGTGAACTCGACGTTGGCGCGGGTGGTGTCGAAGTGGGTGTTGTTGGGGATCGCCTTGCCCGGGCCGGCGATGACGCTGAACAGGATCTTCTCCGCCGCCCGCCCCTGGTGGGTGGGGATGAGGTGGCGGAACGGGAAGAGGGCCTGGACCGACTCCAGGAACCGGTACCACGACGGCGAGCCGGCGTAGCTCTCGTCCCCGCGCTGCACGCCGGCCCACTGCTCGCTGCTCATGGCGCCGGTCCCGGAGTCGGTGAGCAGGTCGATCAGGACATCGGCGGCATGCAGGTTGAAGAGGTTGTAGCCCGCCCCCCGCAGGTGCGCCTCGCGCTCGGCGACGGTGGTGAGCCGGATCGGCTCGACGCTCTTGATACGGAAGGGCTCGATGATCGTCTTCCAGCGCTCCATCGCACCGGCAGCATAGGCGGAGGCGCGACGAGCGGGTGTGGCGATCCGCGGGAGGGTGCGGCACACTCACCCATGTACAGGAGGCACCCAACCGATGCAGACCGACGAGCCCCGCCCCGCCGGCGGGGCAGATGACGAGATCCCCGGCGGCGATGCCGCCGACACGGAGACCACCGCCGAGGAGGAGGTCGAGCGCGACCGCTCCCTGGGCGCCGCCTGGCGCCGGGCCGGCCTCGCCTTCGGCGACATCGGCAGCGATGTCGGCGACAGCCTGCGCCGGGCGTGGGCGGCCAGCGGGGAACAGGAAGGCGACGAGCCGGCCGATGGGCTGCGTCGGCTGGCCGAGCTGTTCGAGCGATCGGTGGACACGGCACGCTCGACGGCCACCTCCCCCGAGGCGCGGGCGCAGGTGAACGCCTCGGCGCGGCGGGCCGGGGAGCGGCTCGAGCACGCGGTCCGGCTCAGCCTGGCCGAGCTCGGGCGGACGCTGGAGCGGGCCCGGCCCGAGGAGCGTCCGGCGCGCCGGGACGCCGGTCGGCCGCGCAACGACGAGAGCGCCCTGGACTGAGCGAGGATCACCGCAGGAGGCGTGCAGAGTGGGAGAGTGGGAGCGGCTGGGGGGGGAGCTGGCGTCGTCGCCGGCGGTCACGACCTGGGCCGAGAACGAGATGCAGGTCTTCTGCATCTTCACCGACGGCCAGATGTGGAGCATCTACTGGGACGGCGAGGCGTGGCACGAGTGGCACTCGCATGGCGGCGAGCTGACCGGCAACCCCGCCGCCTGCTCGTGGGGAGCGGACCGCATCGACCTGTTCGCCCGCGGCCGTGACGGCGCGCTCTGGCACGCCTGGTACGAGCCGTCGGGCTGGCAGCCGTGGGAGTCGCTGGGCGGAGCGCTCCGCTCCGACCCCGCCGCCTGCTCCTGGGGCCCGAACCGAATCGACGTCTTCGCCCGCGGCGAGTCGGGCGAGCTGCTGCACGCGGCCTGGGACGGCTCTCGCTGGTCCTGGCAGTAGGTCCCGACGAGGGATCCGGGCGCCAGTCCGAGCATCCCGGGCACGAGGAGTGCATGCGTCCCGGCGGAGGTAACAGCATGACCATCGAACAGCCGCCGCCCGATCCGGAGGTGCCGCGCACGCCGCCGGAGCCCGACGAGCCGCCGGCGCCGCCGGTCGAGCCGCCGCAGCGCGCGCCGTCGGACGATCCGCAGTACGACGCGCCGATGCGGATGCCCAGCGACAACCCCGACGTCGAGACCGAGCTCTAACCCCAGGACTCGAGGCGGACCGCAGCGGGCGTCGTAGAATCGTCCGGCTTCCCGGCGACGCAGAGGGACGTGCGCGCGTGCCCGACACCCCGGCCATCGAGGCCGACCACCTGGTCCGTACCTACAAGACCCACCTGGGCGTGATCCGCCGCAGGCGGATCGAGGTGCCCGCCGTGCGGGACGTCAGCTTCGCCGTCGCGCCCGGCGAGCTGTTCGGGTTGCTGGGCCCGAACGGGGCCGGCAAGACGACGACCATCAAGATGCTGATCACCCTCCTCCTGCCCACCGCCGGCACCGCCCGCGTGATGGGCTTCGACGTGGTGCGCGAGACGACCGAGGTGCGCCGGCGCATCGGCTACGTGTTCGGCGGAGACCGCGGCCTGTACGAGCGGGTCAGCGCGCTCGACAACCTGCGCTACTTCGCCGAGCTGTACGGCGTCGATCCGGCGGACCAGAAGCGCCGTATCGAGGCCCTGCTGGAGCTGGTCGGGCTGACCGGGCGCGAGCGCGAGAAGGTCGAGGGCTACAGCCGCGGCATGCGCCAGCGGCTGCACATCGCCCGCGGCCTGCTCCACGACCCACTGGTGGTCTTCCTCGACGAGCCGTCCATCGGCCTGGACCCGGTCGGCGCGCGGGAGCTGCGCCAGACCATCAAGTCGCTGGTCGAGGCCGGCAAGACCGTCCTGCTCACCACCCACTACATGTTCGAGGCCGATGCGCTCTGCGACCGGATCGCGGTCATCAACGACGGGCGGATCGTGGCGCTCGGCACCGGGGCCGACCTCAAGCGGGCGGTCGCCAACCGGACCATCGTGGAGATCGAGACGTTCGGCGTCAGCCCCGAAGCGATCGAGCGGCTGCGCTCCGATCCGGACGTGATCGCCGTGAACATGGAGGAGCGGGAGCAGAGCCAGATCCTGCTCGTGCAGAGCGAGACGGGGACCCAGATCACGCAGCGGCTGCTCGGGCACATCGGCGACACCCGGGTCGGCAAGGTGGTGGGCCGGGAGCCCACCCTGGAGGACGCGTACGTGCACCTGATCGCCACCACCGCCGCCGGCGACGGGTCGGCCGAGCGGGCGGGTGCGGTGGCCTGAGGCTCAGCCGATGGAGCCGATGTCACCGACGGCGCGGCTGCGCAGCAGCCTGCGCCTGGTGTGGGCGGTGTGGTGGTTCACGGTGCGGATGTTCACCGCGTCCGAGTTCTTCATCCTGACCGCGGTCCTCCAGCCGCTGATCTTCGCCACCATCGCCTTCTTCATGTGGGAGGAGGGGAACCAGGATCAGACGCTCCTCTACTTCGCCCTCGGATCCGGGATGATGGGTGTCTGGAGCACCACGCTGTTCGGCTGCGGCGGCGCCATCCAGTGGCAGCGCTGGGAGGGCACGCTGGAGATCCTGGTCGCCGCGCCCAAGCGCTACGACGTGATCCTGCTGGGCCAGACGCTCGGCGCCGCCACCTTCGGCTTCTACTCGATCGTGGCCACGGTGGTGTGGGGCGTGGTCCTGTTCGGGATGCCGCTGACCGCCACCTACCCGTGGCTGCTGCCGCTGGCCTTGCTGGCGGCGGTGGTGGCGCTGGGGGCGATGGGGATGCTGCTCGCCACCAGCTTCGTCCTGTACCGCCACGCCAACGCGCTCAGCAACCTGATGGAGTACCCGGTCTGGATCGTGACCGGCATGATCGTCCCGCTGGCGTTCCTGCCCGAGTGGATCGGGCCGATCAGCTGGGTGCTGGTGCCAACCTGGGGGATGGAGGCCATCCGCGGCGCGGCGGAGGGCGACGCGCCCCCGCTGTTCGCGATCGCCATGTGCTTCGCGCTGGCGGCCGTCTACTACGTGCTCGCGCGCTGGACCCTGGTGTTCGTGCTGAACAAGGCGCGACGCGACGCGACCCTGGCGCTCCAGTGAGGCCCCGACCGTGGCGGTGACGGCGGCGGCGCTGCCGACCGTGCACTCGACGCCCGGTTCGCTGCGCTCCAGCTGGCGGATCTTCTGGCACGGGGGCCTCATCAGCTACCGCGCACTCTTCAACTGGGCGCGGCCGGCGATCTACATCCCCACCCTCATCGGCGCGCCCACCTTCCAGATCCTCTTCTTCGCCGCCCTGGGGACGTACGCCACCGGGCGCTCGGCGGAGTACTTTGCGATCGGCAACGCGGTCCAGATCAGCGCCATGAGCGGCATCTACGGGATGACCATGGCGGTCGCCAACGAGCGCTGGTTCGGGACCCTGCACGCCCTGCTGGCCACCCCGGCCAACCGCGCCGCCCTCTTCGGCGGCCGCTTCCTGCCCTTCGTCGCCAACGGCATTCTGGTTTCGCTCTACGGCTTCGCCATCAGCTGGCTCTTTCTGGGCGTCCGCATCGAGACGGCGACCCTGGGCGTCGCGGCGCTGGCCCTGGTGGTGACCGTCTTCAGCTGCTCGGCGATGGGCGCGCTCCAGGGCAGCATCAGCATGCGGCTGCGCGACGGCCTGTTCGGGGCGAACCTGATCGTGTTCCTGTTCCTGCTCTTCTGCGGGGTCAATATCCCCGTCAGCTCGCTCCCCGGCTGGATGCAGGCGATCAGCCACGTCCTCCCCTTCACCCATGGGCTGGAGGCGGTGCGGCAGGCGGTCGCCGGCGCCGACCTGGGGCAGGTGGCCGGGCTGATCGGCCTGGAGCTGCTGATCGGCGTCGGCTACGCGCTCGCCGCCTACGGGCTGTTCAGCTACTTCGAGACCAGCGCCCGCCGCCACGCCACGCTCGACGTACGCTGATCGCCTCGGCTCGGGCACCGCATCGCCAGCTCCCGCCGTTGCCTCCGAGCACCGAGATGCACGGGAGGATGGCCGCACGGCGGGTGCCGAAGGTATGCTGGCCGCCAGAGCATACCGGGGGAACCGGCTCGCAGTGCGACCGGCGGGGGAGCCGCTGCCTCTCCTGTGGCCAGTCGAGAAGCTTGCGCCATAACAGGAGGCCGTCATGTTCCGCTCGCATCGTCATCTCCGACCCGCCGTCAGCCTGCTCGCCGGCCTGTCCCTTCTCGCCGGCCTGCTTCCCGCCGGGGCGGCCGCCCACACCACCGAGCTGCACATCCACGACGTGCAGGGTGACGGATTCTCCACTCCCCTGAGCGGGGAGGTGACCGTCGAGGGCGTGGTCGTCGGCGACTTCCAGGGTCCTGGCGAGCTGGGTGGGTTCTTCCTCCAAGAGGAGGATGCTGACGCCGATACGGACCCGAGCACGTCCGAGGGGATTTTCGTGTTGAGCAGCACGCCGGTCGCGACCGGCGACCACGTGAGCGTGACCGGCACCGTCAGGGAACGCTTCGGGGAGACCCAGATCTTCCAGGTGACCGACGTTCAGGTCATCTCCAGCGGCAACCCGCTGCCGACGGCGGCCTCGCTGACCTTCTCCCTCACTGACGCGGAGCGCGAGGCGGTGGAGGGGATGCGGGTCTCGCTGAGCGACATGTACGTCACCGACACCTTCAACCTCCACCGCTTCGGCGAGGTGTGGCTGGGCTCGGGTGGGGTGATCGAGCAGCCGACCAACGAGCTGCCCCCCGGGCCTGCCATGGTTTCGCTGGCCGAGGAGAACATGCTGCGCTCGATCCTCCTCGACGACGGCTCGGGGAGCTCAAACCCGAGCCCCATCCCGTTCCTGAACGCGGACGGAACGCTGCGGGTCGGCGACCGCGCCGCCCAGATCGTCGCGGTGATGTCGTTCGGGTTCAGCGCCTACCGGCTGCATCCGGTCGAGGAGGTCGAGTTTGAGAGCCTGAACCCGCGCCCCGACCTCCCCGACGTCGGCGGTGACGTCAAGGTCGCCAGCTTCAACGTCCTGAACTACTGGACCACAATCGGATGCGGCGACGAGTGCCGCGGCGCCCAGACGCCTGAGCAGCTGGCGGTCCAGACCGCGAAGCTGGTGGCGGCGATCATCGCGATGGATGCCGACATCGTCGCGCTCCAGGAGATCGAGAACCCGCCGCCGGCGGGCAACCCCCGCAACCCGTTCGATCCGACCCACACACCGATCCGAACGCTGGTCGAGGCGCTCAACGACGCTGCGGGCGCCAACGCCTGGGCTTGGGTGGGCCCGGCGAGCCACTACAACGACTACCCGATCCGCAACGAGATCATCTACCGCGTCGGCGCCGCGAAGCCGATCGGCCAGCCCACGGCCTTCGCGCACGAGTCATTCGACGCCCACAACCCGGTCTCGGGTGACGCGTACGGCCGTCCTCCCGTGGCCCAGACCTTCCAGGTCGGCGGGGCCGTCTTCACGGTGGTCGTCAACCACCTGAAGTCCAAGGGGACGCCGTGCCTCGAGCCCAACGAGGAGGAGGACGGCCAGGGTAACTGCAACCTGAAGCGAGTCGAGGAAGCCGAGGCGCTCCTCGAGTTCGTCGCCCAGCTGCAGACACGCGACGGCGATGTCCTGGTGGTCGGCGACATGAACGCC
>CAYXZN010000126.1:0-6633 GCA_964469325.1 uncultured Steroidobacteraceae bacterium | reverse complement strand
CCCGAGGAGCTGACCGCCGTCTTCGGGGCCGTGCTCCGCGCGTCGCGCTCGGCCCAGCGCCGCCAGGCGCGTGAGCAGCTGGAGCCGGCTCGCACATGAAGCGCGTGTCTCCCGCGCCGCGCCTGCGGGGACGCCTGCGCCTGCCGTCGGACAAGTCGATCGCCCACCGGGCCCTGATCGCCAACGCGCTGGCCGACGGACAGGCCGATGTCGTCCTCCGCCATCCGGGCGCCGACCTGCGCAGCACCGTCGCCTGCCTGCGGCAGCTCGGCGTCCGGGTCGACGAGGCCGATGACGGAGACGAGATCCGCTACCGGATCAGCGGGGGAAGCTGGTCGCGGCCGGACCGGCCACTCTACTGCGGCAACTCCGCCACGGCGCTGCGCCTGCTGGCGGGTGCGCTGGCGGGGAGGGCGGTCGAAGCGACGCTCGACGGTGACGCGTCGCTCCGCAGGCGACCCATGGAGCGGCTGGCGGCGCCACTGCGGGCGATGGGCGCCGATGTCGAGACGACGGCCGGGCTGCCGCCGCTGCGCGTCCGCGGCGGCGGATCGCTGCGGGCGCTCCGGCACGATCTGCCGTTCGCCAGCGCGCAGCTCGTCGGGGCGATTGCGCTGGCCGCGCTGGCGTCGCGGGGCACGACCCGGGTGACCACCCCCGATCCGACCCGCGACCACACCGAGCGGCTGCTCGCCCACATGGGGGTGCCGATCCGTCGCGACGGCACCACGACGACCGTCCACGGGCCGGCCCGGCCGAGCGCCCGCTCGTTGCGCGTGCCTGGCGACCCCTCGTCGGCCGCGGCGTGGCTGGTGGCGGCCACGCTGCACCCCGACGCGGAGCTGGTGCTGGCCGACGTGGCCATCAACCCCACCCGCCTCGCGATCGTCGACGTGCTGCGCGAGATGGGCGCCGACATCGAGATCGTCGTCAGCGACCGCGGCGGTCCCGAGCCGGTGGGCGACCTGGGGGTCCGCAGCGCCGGCTCGTTGCGGCCCATCGCTCTCGGCGGCACGCGGGTGGCGGCGCTGATCGACGAGCTGCCGCTGCTGGGCGTGGCGATGGCCGCCGCCGGCGGGACGAGCGAGCTGCGCGACGCGGGCGAGCTGCGGGTCAAGGAGTCGGACCGCATCGCCGCCACCGTCGCCGCCCTGGCAGCCATCGGCGCGCAGGTCGAGGAGCTGCCGGACGGCTGGCGCGTCGCTCGCGGGGCGCCACGCCACGGCGAGATCGCCACGCTGGGCGACCATCGGATCGCCATCGCCCTGGCGGTGGCGGCGGTTGCGGGCGTGGCCGCGTCGGTCTCGCTCGACGATCCCGCGAGCGCGTCGATCTCGTACCCCACCTTCTGGGAGGACCTGGACGCGGTGACCGGCACGCCCGCGGCGCCGGTCGGGGCGGCGTGATGCGCCGCCTCCGCCTGCTCACCGCCGGGGAGTCGCACGGGCCCGGGCTGTCGGGCGTGCTGGAGGGGCTGCCGGCCGGGATGCGGGTTGTCACCCGCGAGGTGAACCGGGATCTGATCAGACGCCAGCACGGCTACGGGAGCGGGCGGCGGATGCGGATCGAGCGCGACCGGGTGCGCTGGACGGCGGGCCTCCGCTACGGCCGCACCCTCGGCTCGCCGGTCGGCTTCTGGGTCGAGAATCGCGACCACGTCAACTGGATCGACCGGATGGCGCCCGAGCCGATCTCCCGCGACCGGCGCCCCAGGCCGGTCACCAGGGTGCGCCCCGGCCACGTCGACCTGGCGGGGGCGCTGAAGTACGAGACGGGCGACGTCCGCGACGTCCTGGAGCGAGCGTCCGCCCGCTCGACGGCGGCCCGCGTCGTCGCCGGCTCGCTGGCCCGGCAGCTGCTCGGCGCGTGCGGCGTGCGGGTCTGGAGCTTCGTCGACCGGCTCGGTCCGATCCGTGCCTTTCCCGCCACCGACGATCCCCTGGGCGCGATTCCCGCCGACTGGCCCGATGACGACCGCCGAGACCCGTCGCCGCTCCGCTGCCCGGACACCGAGGCCGAGCGGGCCATGATCGCCGAGATCGATGCGGTCATGGAGGCCGGCGACTCGATCGGCGGGTCGTTCGTGGTCGTGGCGGAGGGGCTTCCGGTCGGGATCGGCTCGTCGGCCGAGTGGGACACGAGGCTCGACGCGGCCCTCGCCGGGGCGGTGATGGCCATTCCGGCAGTCAAGGCGGTCGAGATCGGGCTCGGGTTCGAGGTCGCGGCGCGACGCGGGAGCGAGGTCCACGACGTGGTCGGGGAAGGGCCGGGCTGGAGACGCACCACCAACCGCGCCGGTGGGATCGAGGGCGGCATCTCCAACGGTGAGCCGATCGTGGTCGGGGCCGCCGTCAAGCCGATCTCCACCCTGCGCCGGCCACTGTCCAGCGTCGACCTCGGGACCGGCGAGGAACGACCCGCTCACATCGAGCGCAGCGACGTCGCCATCCTGCCGCGCGCCGCTGTGGTCGGCGAGGCGATGGTCGCCCTCATCCTGGCCGACGAGCTGCTCATCTCGCTGGGCGGCGACAGCCTCGGCGACGTGCGGGCGGCGCTCCGTCGGCGGCGGCGGCGGACCGCCCGCCCCGGATCGGCGGAGGCCGGCAGCGCGTCGTGAGCCGGCTGGTGCTGATCGGCGAGGGGATCGGCTACTCGGCCTCTCCCGCCATGCATAACGCGGCCTTCGCGGCGCTGGGGCTGCCGCACCGCTACGAGCTGGCCGACCTGCCCGCGACCCGGCTCGCTGCGGCGGTGGCAGAGCTGCGCGCCGACGGCGCGCTGGGCGCGAACGTCACGCGGCCCCACAAGGTCGCCGTCTGCTCGCTGGCCGATGCCGCTTCCCGCGAGGTTGAGCGCCTCGGCGCGGCGAACACGCTGGTCCGGCACGACGGCCGCCTGGTCGCCCACAACACCGACCTGCCGGCGCTGGAGGCCGAGCTTCGGCGCGTCGCCCCGCGGCCGGGGCGGCGGGCGGTGGTGCTGGGCGCGGGCGGGGCCTCGATCGCTGTCCAGGCCGTCCTCGCCGATGCGCGCTGGACCGACGTCGTGGTCGTCACGCGGGCTCGCTGGGCGGACCTGCCGGCACTGCTGGCAGACGCCGACCTGCTGGTGAACGCCACGCCCGTCGGGACCGGGTCGGACGAGACGCCCGTGCCCGTGGCGTGCCACCGGGCCGGGCTGGCCGTGCTCGACCTCGTCTACCGCCCCAGCCCGACCCGGCTGGTGCGGGACGCCCGCGCCAGCGGCGCCGCCGCGGTCGGAGGCGCGGGAATGCTGCTCCGGCAGGCCGCCGCCAGCTTCGCGCTGTGGACCGGCCACGAGGCGCCGGTCGACGTCATGCGCGCGACGCTCTGCGCCGAGCTCGGCCCCCAGACCGATGCCTGAGCGGGGCGCGGGCGTCGTCCTGGTGGGAATGCCGGGCGCCGGGAAGTCGGCGGTGGGTCGCATGGTGGCCGAGCGCCTGGGACGCCGCTACCTGGACACCGACGAGCTCTTCGAGCAGATCCACGGCGTCCCGGTCCCGGAGTATGCCCGGCGCCACGGGGAGCCGAGCTTTCGGGCCCTGGAGGCGGGCGTGGTCGCCGAGGCGACGACCGTCGCCGGCTCGGTGATCGCCAGCGGCGGCGGGGCGGTGGTCGATCCGCTGAGCCGGTGGCGCCTGTGGCTGCACGGCCTGGTCGCGTTCCTGGACGCGCCGGCCGAGCTGCTCGCCGCGCGCCTGGCCGCCGACTCCGTGCCCCGCCCGCTTCTCCAGCCCTACAGTCCGGAGCGCCTGGCGGAGCTGGCCGCCCGGCGCTCCCACGCCTACCGGGCCGCCGACCTGCACCTCGACGCAACCCGCCCACCGGCGGAGCTGGCGGCGACGATCCTGGCGGCGCTCGACCGTCGCGTACCGGCAGACGGCCTCCGCCTCTTCGACGCCCGGGCGCCGCGCCACCACGCCATCGGCCCATCAACCGGCCGCGTCGTCATGGGCCACCGGCTCGAACCGAGCGTCATCCGCGACGTGCTGGCCGATCTCGACGGCGGTGAGCCATCGGTGATCGTCGACCGCCGCGTGGCGGTGCGGCTCCCCGACCTGCTCGCCGGCCTGCAGCCGGCGCGCTGCCTCGCGATTCCCGCCGGGGAGCGGGCCAAGACGATGCGCCGCCTGGCCTCCCTGCTCGAATGGCTCTCGGCCAGCGGGGCGGAGCGCGGCGCTCCGGTCGTCGGCATCGGCGGCGGGACGCTGGGCGACGTGGTGGGCACGGCCGCCGCCCTGCACGCCCGGGGGGTGCCGCTCGTCCACGTCCCCACCACCTGGCTGGCCCAGGCGGACAGCGCCATCGGTGGCAAGGTGGCGGTGAACCTTGGTGCGGCGAAGAACGCCGTAGGCGCGTTCTGGCCTCCGGCGGCGGTGATCTCCGACGCGGCGGTCCTGGCCCACCTGCCGCTGAGCCGGCGGCGCGACGGGATGGCCGAGTGCCTGAAGGCGGGGCTGATCGGCGACCCGCTGCTGTGGACCCTGGTGGTCGAGCGCGGGCGGGACGCGCTCCGTGACGACGAGGCGGTCCGCTACGCGATCGTCGAGCGTGCGGCTCTGGTCAAGCTGGCCGTGGTCGAGCGCGACCCGTTCGAGGCCGGCGAACGGCGCTCGTTGAACCTGGGTCACACCATCGGCCACGCGCTCGAGGTCGAGAGCCGGTTCCGCCTCGCCCACGGGACGGCGGTGGTGCTCGGCCTGCGCGCGGTCGCCGCCATCGGACGACGGCGCGGCGCGGATCCCGATCTGCCCGCCGCCATCGACACGATCCTGGGCAGGCTCGGCTTTCCCCTGCGCCGGTCCTTCGACCCGGCGGCCGTGAAGGCCGCCATCGGCCTGGACAAGAAACGCCGCCGGGGCCGGCAGCGCTGGATCCTGCCGATGGCCGTCGGTCGGGTCGCCGAGGTCGACGACGTGACCCCGGCGGAGCTCGACCTGGCCCTGGCCGTTATCGCCGGGGGGAGGTGATCGTGCGCATCCTGCTGCTCAACGGCCCGAACCTCGGCATCCTGGGCCGCCGTCAGCCCGAGGTGTACGGCACGCGGACGCTCGCCGAGATCGTGGAGGCGGTGCGCGCCCACGCCGCGGAGCGCGGCGCGTCGATCGACCATCTCCAGTCGAACCACGAGGGAGCGCTGATCGATCGGCTCGAACGGGTCGACTTCGACGCGGCCATCGTCAACCCCGGCGCGCTGGCCCACACCAGCTACGCGCTGCATGACGCGCTGGCCGCCTGCGGCCGGCCGGTGGTGGAGGTCCACATCTCGGACACCTCGGCGCGGGAGCCGTGGCGACGGGTCTCCGTCACCGCCGCGGCGGCTCGAGGGCAGGTGGTCGGCAAGGGGTGGCAGGGCTACCTGGAGGCGGTCGACCACCTGCTGGAACGGACGACGCCGGACGCATGACCCGTCGCTCCGACCTCGCCCCGCGGATCGCCTTCCAGGGCGAGCCCGGCGCCTACGGCGAGGAGGCCGTGATCGGCTACTTCGGTGCCGGCCGGGTGGAAGCCGCCCCGGTCCCCACGTTTGCGGCGGTATGCGCGGCGGTGGAGTCCGGCACCGCCGCGGGCGGAGTCCTGCCGCTCGAGAACTCGGCGGCGGGCAGCGTCGGCGACGCCCTCGATGCGCTGGTCCGCGGCCGCCTGCGCGTGGTCGGCGAGCTGCTGCTGCCGGTGCGTCACCACCTGCTGGCCCTGCCCGGCACCGAGCTGGCAGACGTCGAGCTGGTCGCCAGCCACTGGCAGGCGCTGGCGCAGTGCGAGCGGTTCCTGTCGTCACGCCGCTGGACGCTGGTCGCCGCCGCCGACACGGCCGGGGCTGCCCGAGAGCTCTCTCATGCCGGCGATCGCCGGCTGGCCGTGATCGCGTCGCGGGCCGCGGCGGCACGCTACGGGCTGGCCGTCCTGGCCGCGGACATCCAGGACGATCCCGGCAACACGACCCGCTTCGCGGTCATCGCTCGCTCCACGCACGCCGCCCGAGCGCAGCTTCCGTCCCCGTCGCCGACCCTGGCCCTGCCCAGCGCGCCTCGCTCCACGCTCCTCGTCTTCGAGACCGCCCACGTCGCGGGCGCGCTGCACGCCGCGCTGGGCGCCTTCGCAGAGTCAGGCGTCAACCTCAGCCGGATCGAGTCGCGGCCCGCGGGAGGCACTCGCTGGCGCTACCGCTTCCTGGTCCAGGTGGAGGGCGACGCGCGCCGTGAGCCACTGCCCTCCGCGCTCCGTTCCCTCCGCCAACGGTCCCGTTCGGTCCGCGTCCTCGGCTCGTTCCCGTCGGCCCAGGCCGCGCCGCAGGAGACGGCGGACGGGCAGGCTAGGTCCGGGTCGATACCGGAGCCGGGTGGGACGTCTCGAAGGCGGTGATGGCCGCCTCCAGCGAGAGCAGGTAGCCGAGCTCGTCGGTCCCGGCCAGCAGCATCGAGCGCGCGAACGGGTCGACGCTGAAGCCGATCGGCCGGCGGTCGGGCAGGGTCAGCTGCTGGAGCTCCAGGTCGACCGTCACCTCGGCGTCGGGCTCACGGTCCACCGCGGCGACCAGCTCCGCCTGCTGCACCGGCTGCAGCTCCACCGGCAGCAGCCCGACCTTCAGTGAGTTGTTGCGGAAGATGTCGGC
>CAYXZN010000125.1:0-6657 GCA_964469325.1 uncultured Steroidobacteraceae bacterium | reverse complement strand
ATGGCCAAGGGGATCGCCTCGGGCCTGCCGCTGTCGGGGATCCTCGCCCGGCGCACCCTGCTGGCCGCCTTCGCCCCGGGCACACACGGCGGCACCTACGGCGGCGACGCGGTCGCGTGTGCGGCCGCGCTGGCGACGCTGGACGTGATCGGCGACGAGGGCCTGGTCGACAACGCACGACGCATGGGCGAGCGGCTGCTGGACGGCGTGCGCGCGGCGGCGGCCGGCCACCCCGGGGTGGTCGAGGTTCGCGGGCGCGGCCTGATGGTGGGCATCGAGCTCGCCGATCCGGCGACCCTCGCCCCGCGCGGCGACCTGGCAAAGGCCCTGCTCGCCGAGGCGCTGGGCCGCAACCTGATCCTGCTCAGCTGCGGCCCGTGGTCGCAGGTGGTGCGGGTGATCCCGCCGCTGGTGACCACCCCCGACGAGATCGATCGGGCGGTGGCGGTGATCGGCGAGTCCCTCGACGCGATCGGCGCTTAGGGTCGGGTCTCGGCGAAGGCGGCCAGGATCGAGGCCGGCACCGGCACCAGCGGCGGGCGCGGCGTCACCCGAGCCAGCGGATCGTCGGGATCGAGCTCCAGGCGCACGGCCAGGGCCGGCAGGCATCGGCGTCCCTGGCACTCCCCGAAGGCCAGCCGGGTCCGACGCTTGACCGCCTCGGCGCTCCACCAGCCGGCGACGATCGCTCTCACCACCGCGTCATCCCCGACCGCCCGGCAGCTGCAGACCAGGCCTGGCTCGATCGGAGCGGCCGCGGCGACCCCGGACAGCTCGACGTCCGCGGACGGGCGCCGCGGGTCGACCTCCAGCAGCTGCAGGAGCGCGGAATCCGGCCGTGTCAGGCGGAGCGACGTCGCCGCCACGTCGAAGGTCGCCACCCGCTCCTCGGCGATCCGCGCCGCCCAGAGGCGATAGCCGGACCCGGAACGCCACGCGTCGAAGACGATCGCGCCATCGGCGCCTCCGTCGGCTGCGGCATCGGTCTCGGCCAGGGCGCCGTCGACCAGGTGGGCGCGCGCCAGGCGGAGGCGTTGCGGGATCTCGACGCGGAGGCGTCGGGCGCCCGCTGTGAGCCGGTCCCAGACCGGCAGCGTCGCGCTCATGCGTCCCCGATTTCTACCGCCCCGGGCGGGGCGATCCGCCGGTAGCGACTGCCGTACCAGAGCAGCGGTTCACCGTCATCGCGGAAGCCGGCCGCCACCACCTCGCCGATGAAGACGGTGTGCGTGCCGGCCTGGTGGCGGTCGGCGACACGGCAGTCGAAGTACGCGAGGGCGCCGTCGAGAATCGGCGAGCCGGTCTCGGCCTCGTGCCAGGGCGCGTCGCAGAACCGCTTCAGCTTCTCGGCCGTGGTCGGCTGGGCGAAGCAGTCGGCCAGCCACTGCTGGTCGGCGGCCAGCACGCTGATGGCGAACGCGTGGCCGCCCAGCACCGCGATGTGCGTCTCCGATCGGCGGTTGATGGACGCGAGCATGAGCGGCGGCTCGATGCTCACCGAGGCGATCGCGTTGGCGGTCATGCCCGCCAGCAGCGGCCCGTGGCGGGCCGTCACCACGCTCACGCCGGTCGCGAAGCGGGCCATCATGTCGCGCATCCGGCGCTGCTCGTCGACGCCGGCGGTCGGCGCTCCCTCGGTCATGGACGTCACCGCGCGTACGGCACCCTGGCCAGGCGGATGATCACCATCAGCCAGCGGTACAGCTCCTCGCCGTCAGCGGCGGTGACGGCGACGCTCCGAGCCCCGGTCCGCTCGGTCCCCGGCGCCACCTCTGCAAAGTCGGCCATGATCGGCAGGCGCAGGTCGACCTCCAGCCGCAGCGGCGGCTTGGGGCGGTAGAGCTTCGTCTGCTTCAGCTGCCTGAGCGCCTGGCGCATCCCCTCCTCGATCGCGATCCGGGCACGCTCCGGCGAGAGGGATTCCGCGACCGACCCGCCCAGCGCCTGCTTGACGACCACCCGCTCGGTCCACGGCAGGAGCTTTCCGACCTCCCCGGCCAGCGCGTCGTCCCCGCTGACCAGCACCACCGGCATCTTGTGGACCCCCAGGCGCAGCGCGTTCAGCGCGGCCTCGTTGTGCGGCACGTCATTGACCCGCACCTCGTGCACCACCGCCGACGAGTAGGTATGGCCGATGACGCCCGTGGCGTGCCCTGCCCCGGCGTGGTACCCGATGAAGGCGGCGGCGTCGAAGCGGCCGACGCCGGCTGTCATCGAGTACGGCTTGTCGCCGATGATGAGCCGGGCCTGGGGATGGACCTCGTCGGCGCGCAGGTTGCGCATCTCCCAGTGGCTGTCGTTGACCACCACCTCGTCCGCGCCCATCGCCAGCGCCCCCGCCACGGCGGCGTTCGCCTCTCCGGCCATCAGCGTCCGGGCCCGCTCGTAGTCGGTCCGATCGCCACCCTCCGGGAACCAGGTCTGGGCGGGATGCGCGACGCCGGCCAGGCCCTCCATGTCCACCGAGATCCAGACGCGCATCAGCGGTACCGCTCCAGCTTCTCGAGCACCGCGTTCGCCGCCGCCCAGTCCGCGTCCGACGCCTCCTCTCCGGGATGGAGGTGCACCAGCGGGATGCAGTTCCAGGCCGGCCCGTCCTCGCGTGGGATGTGGATCCCGATCTCGGCGCTGTCCAGCCGCGCGACGATGGTCGCGCCCCGTCGGCCCCCGCGGGCCAGCGCCTTCTCGACGGCCTCGGCGAACGCGTCGGGCGGCCCGACCTCCATCGCCAGCCGCTGGGCGATCAGGCCGCTCTGGGGCACCCGCAGCGGCGGGTTGCGACGGGTCGCGGGCTGCGGCTCGGTCATCCCGCGGCGCCGACCAGGCGGAAGAGCCAGCCGAAGAAGGTGAGGCTGCCCAGCAGTGCGAACCCGACCAGCACCAGCAGGAGCAGCAGACCGCCGACGCTCGCCCAACCGGGCAGCGGCTCCCGCTCACTACCGGAGCCGATCGCGCCCGCCAGCCAGACCGCCAGTGCGTCCCCGTCGACCCGCACCTCGACCTCGTCGTCGAGCGGCACGACCACCAGCCGCTCCTCGCCGCCGGCCGGATCGGCGGAGAGCAGCACGCGGGGACGCTCCGCCTGGCGCACCACGACCGCGTGTCCCGCGGCGCCGGACAGGCCGATCACCTCCACGCTGCCGGATCGCCCGATCGGGAGCCGCGGCTGTGCCTCCATTGGCGGCGAGGATAGCAGTCCCTCCGAGTCGACCCGCGCCTCGCGGCGAGGCTCGCTTCCTGCTCCATCGGGCCGGCATGTTCTTCGACACCTGGGAGGGGATCGGCCGGACCATCCTGGTCGGCCTGCTCAGCTACGTGGCGCTGGTCGCCATCCTCCGCGTCTCGGGCAAGCGGACGCTGACCAAGATGAACGCCTTCGACTTCGTGGTCACCGTGGCGCTCGGCTCCACGCTGGCCACCATCCTCCTCAACGAGGACGTGGCCCTCGCCGAGGGGGCGGCGGCGCTCGTCCTGCTGGTGGCGCTCCAGTTCGCCGTCGCGCGGCTGTCGGCCGCGTGGCCGGCGTTCCAGCGGGCCGTCAAGTCGGAACCCCGGCTCCTCGCTTACCGCAGCCAGCTGGTCGAGGACGCGCTCGACGCCGAGCGCCTGGCCGCCAACGAGGTCCTCCAGGCGGTCCGTCAGGCGGGAATCGGCGACCTGGGCCAGGTCGAGGCGGTGGTGCTCGAGACGGACGGCAGCATCTCGGTCATCCCGCGCCTCTCCGGCGAGCGACACGCGCTGCGAGACGTTCGCGGCTGGCCGCGCGACGAGGAGCCGTCGGGCTAGGCGACCCGCTTCGTCTTGCGGCTGACGTAGTCCACCAGCACGTACTCGCCGAGCCGTTCCGGCTCGACGTAGAAGGCCCTGCCACGGTTGATGCGGCTCATCAGGTCGACGAACTCGGAGAGGTACCGGCTCCGCTCGAGCATGAAGGTGTTGATCACGATCCCCTCCTTGGTGGCGCGTCCCACCTCCCGCAGGGTCGACTGCATGGTCCGGATGGTCGGTGGGTAGGCGAACTCGACCTGCCCGTTGGCGATGTGGGCGGTCGGCTCGCCGTCGGTGATCACCACGATCTCCTTGTTGCCGCCGCGGCGGCGTCCCAGCAGCTGTCGGGCGATCATCAGCGCGTGCTGGAGGTTCGTGCCGTACTCGAACTCGTACGGCGACAGGGTGGCGATCGCCTCCGGCGGGATCTGCCTCGCGTAGTAGGCGAAGCCGACCACGTACAGGCGATCCCGCGGGTAGCGGGTAGAGATCAGCGTGTGGAGGGCCATGGCCACTCGCTTGGCCGCGGTCGAGCAGCCGCGCAGGAGCATCGATCGGCTCATGTCCAGCAGCAGCACCGTCGAGCTGACCGTGGCCTCCTCCGACCGGTAGACCTCGAAGTCGTCGGGCGCGATGCGGACCGGCGTCCCGGCGCCGGTCCGCGCCATGGCGTTGAACAGCGTACGGTTCAGGTCGAGCGCGAACGGGTCCCCGAACTCGTACCGCTTGGCCTCGTCGGTGCGCTCGCCGCCGGATCCGGGACGCGGGAGCGCGTGGCCCCCCAGCGACTCGCGCTTGAGGCGGCTGAAGATGTCGGCCAGGGCGCGCGTGCCGAGCTTGCGTGCCGCCCGAGCGGTGAGCTCCAGGCGGCCGCCGTCGCGCTCCAGGTAGCCGGCCTCCTCGAGCGCCCGAGTCAGCTCCTTGAGCTGCTCGAGGTCCTCGGCCGCGTCGTCGCCGGCCAGGTCGCGCAGCAGCTCCGGGTCGAGCCTTTCGAGGGCGTCGGGGTCCCGCGCCCCGCGAACGGCCTGCTCCAGCTCGTCGAACTGCTGCTGGCGCTGGATGGCGCCCAGCGCCTGGGGAAGGCCCATCGGCTCGTCACCTGAGAAGGGGTACGGCTCCCCGAAGGGCAGGTCCGGACGCAACGCCTGGAGGTTCCCGGCGAGGCGAGCCATGTCCCAGCGCAGCCGGTCGTCGCGCAGCAGGTCGTCCATCAGCGCGCCCAGCTCGTCCCGCATCTCCGGACTCATGCTGGCCAGCAGGGACGCCATCTGTGACGCCTGGCGGTGGAGGTGTTCGATCAGCTCGTCGACCGAGCCGATGTCGGACGGGAAGTAGGCGCCGTGCTTCGCCATGAAGGCCGCGAACTCCTCGTCGGTCAGCGATCCCTCTGCGTGGCGCTCCAGCAGGGCGTTCAGGTCGCGTACCATCTCCCGCACCCCGTCGAGGTCCTCGGGGCGCATTCGCTCCACGCCCTGTTTGAGCCCGTGGAAGAACTGCTCCATCACCTGCTGGCGCAGCTCCTCGGTCAGCGCGTTGAACGCCTCCCGGGCGGCGTCGTCGAGGAACTCGTAGTCGCGCAGCTGGCCGAGTCGGCCAGCTGCATCCGGTGGGAGCGCGTCGAGGCGGTCGCGCCGCTGCTGAGCCGTGCGGCGCAGGACCTGCTCGGCCATCCGCGCCCGCTCCTGCTCCTCGCCGGGAGGCGCGTCCAGCGCCCGCTGCTCCGAGTCGTGGAGCCGCCGCTCGATCCCGGCGCGCTCCTGCGCGACGATCTGGTCCAGCCGCTCCCCGATCTCGCGCAGCACGCCCGACAGGTTCGACCGCTCCAGCTCGTCGCTCCGGCGCTCGCGCAGCCGGTCGAGGATCCGCCGCAGCCCGGGGATGTCCCCGCCGCGCGTCCCGCGCATGCCGCGCTGCATCAGCCGCTGCAGCGCCCGCCGCAGGTCGCCCTCGGCCAGCACATCGTCGCCGATCGCCTCCAGCACGTCGTCGGCGTCGAACGGCGGCAGCTGCTGGCTGCCGTCCCAGCGCGAGTAGCGGTAGCTGCTCACCGTGAGTGGACGCCTGGTGCGCTAGCGGGCATACCGGACGCCGCCGGCGCGGCGCTCCTTGTTCAGGCGCCGGTTCAGGTGCAGCCCCTCCAGCACGAACTCGACCCCGCTGGCGACACCCGCCGCCGACTCGCCGAGGTCGAGGCGCGCCACCGACCGCCCGAGCTCCGGCAGCCGGCCGACCAGCCCCTCGTGCGCCGCTGACGGCACCAGCTCCCCCACCTCCGCCGATGCGCCCGACTCGAACCGCTCCAGCAGCGGGAGCAGCTCGGACAGCGCGAAGTGACGGTTGAAGACGTTCACCACCGCCCGCTGCACCAGCTTGTCGATCACCCGGTCCTCGCGCGTCTCGTCGCCCAGCGTCTCCAGCTCGATCTTGCCGGCCGTCGACGCGACCACGGCCGGCAGGTCGCTGACCCGTGGCGCGGCGACCGGCTCGCCCAGGCGTACGGCCCGCTTCAGTGCGGCCGCCGCCAGGGTCTCGTAGTTGGCGATGCTGACCCGCACGCTGACGCCGGACCGCTGCGACACCTCCGAGGAGCGTCGGGCGAGCTGCGACAGCTCGGCCAGCACCTCCTTCATGAAGGCCGGGACGTGCACCGGCAGCGAGGCGGTGGTGGCGTCGTCGAAGACGTGCCGCTCCGCCTCCATGATGGAGATCTCGGTGTTCGCTTCCTCCGGGTAGTGGGTCCGGATCTGCGCGCCGAAGCGGTCCTTGAGGGGAGTGATGATCCGACCGCGGCTGGTGTAGTCCTCGGGGTTCGCGCTGGCGACCACGAACAGGTCGAGCTCGAGGCGCACCCGGTAGCCGCGGATCTGTACGTCGCGCTCCTCCATCACG
>CAYXZN010000124.1:0-6662 GCA_964469325.1 uncultured Steroidobacteraceae bacterium | reverse complement strand
CCGCGAAGAGGGCCTCGTCCGAGGTGCCGGCGGCGCCCGGCAACCCGAGCAGCTGCTGGACCGCCGGCAGCATCCAGCGCCGCTCCTCGTCGTCGGGCACGAACTCGGTCAGCATCGCCTCCAGCTTGGCGTTGGCCGCCTCGTGGTCCTCGCTCTCGGCGATCCCGGCGCGAACCCGCACCATCTCGCCCAGCGCCCAGAAGCTGACCCCGTCCCCGTAGGCCGGGCAGCGCCCGTGGTGCCAGTAGATCTGCTCGGTGATGCCGTCGAGGTACTTGACCAGCTCCCACACCAGGCGGCTCTTGCCGATCCCTGCCGGCCCCATCACCGAGACCAGCCGCGCCCGGCGCTCGTCGGCGGAGGCGTGCATCAGCTCCTTGAGCAGGCGCAGCTCGGCGTCGCGCCCGACGAACGGCGGCTCCAGCTGGTCGCTGCGCCCCACGCCGCTGCGCCGCGCCACCACCCGAAGCGCGCGATAGGCGGGCACGGGGAGCGCCTTCCCCTTCAGGTCCTGCTCGCCGGCAGGCTCGAAGGCGATCGCGGTGTTGGCCGACCGGAAGGTGGCCTCGCCCACGAGGACGGCGCCCGCTGGCGCCACCGACTGGAGCCGCGAGGCGGTGTTCACCAGGTCCCCGGCGACCATTCCCTCTCCGGACGCCGCCAGGTTCACCGCCGCCTCGCCGGTCAGCACGGCCGCTCGAGCCGAGAGCTGCACCGCGCCGGCTTCCCCGCCCAGGGCCCGGACCGCGTCAACCAGGTCGAGGGCGGCGCGCACCGCGCGCTCCGCGTCATCCTCGTGGGCGATCGGCGTCCCCCACACCGCCATCACCGCGTCGCCGATGAACTTCTCGACGGCCCCGCCGTAGCGCTCGATCACCTGGCGGGCGACGTCGAAGTAGCGGGAGAGCAGATCGCGCGTCTCCTCCGGATCGCGGTCCTCCGCCAGCGGGGTGAACCCGACCAGGTCGGCGAACAGGACCGACACGACGCGGCGCTCGGCCCGCCCGGCCGCCGGATCCGCGACGGCCGGGGTCGGGGCGGTCGCGGGCGCGACCGGGGTCCCGCAGCTGCTGCAGAACTTCGCGCCGCCCGGGTTCTGCGAACCGCAGTTCGGGCAGACTGCCGAGAGCGAAGTGCCGCACTCGTGGCAGAACCGTGCGCCGGCGGCGTTCTCCGTGCCGCACTGTGAGCAGATCAAGGCGAGGGGGACTCCCTGGGCGTCGGACGGGAGTATCGGCTCCCCACCAGCCGTGGTCAACGCGGGATTCGGACGAGCCCTAGCCGTCGGCCAGGGCGACGATCTCCCGTAGCTGCCGCAGCATCTCTGCCCGGTCGATCTCCCCGCCGCTGCGAGCGGCCAGGATCTGCTCCACCACCCGCTCGAAGTCGCCCAGCTCATCGCTCAGCGTGGCTGGGACCGCCGCGTTCTGATGCGCGACGAGCGGCCGCGCGTGTCGCTCCCGCCCGGGCATCGCGAACTCGGTCACGTGGCTGACGTTGACGATCAGCACCTCGAGCTGAGCCCCGAACGGCGGATCGGCCTCTCGCAGCAGCTCGACCTGGGTGAGCGGCACGAAGCGGCGCGAGCCGCGCAGGAGGAAGTCACCCGCCTCGGCGCCGGGCCGCACGTGGGCTCGGCCCCGGATGCGCCAGGGGCCGATCGACATCGAGACGTCCTGGATGCGCCGATGCAGCCGCAGGTGGCGGTTCGGCGGCAGCGGCGGAGGGACCACGAAGATCAGCTGCTCGAGCTCACGGCTCGCCCACCGGGCCTCGTCGATCGACTCCGGCGCCGGCGGCCAGTCCGACATCTCGTCGACGGGCGTCGCGACCGGGGCGTAGACGGCCAGCTCCTTCTCACGGTTCAGTCGATCGCTGGTGCGCTCGCCGCTGGGAGCGATCCAGCCGATCTCCCGCCCCTCGGTGGTGAAGACGTCGATCGGCGCCAGCTCGCGGGCGTCGGCCGTCCTGCCCGGCTCGTCGCCGGCCGTCGCCAGGTCCTCGCCACCGCGTGCGGCGCTCAGGCCGAAGCGCATGGCCAACCCTTCCTCCATCACAGTTCAGGCGGGAAGTGTCGACTGCGGCGGGTGGGAACGGGAGGGTACTTCCGGGCTAGGCCGCCGGGTCGACCGCTCGCACTCGCCCCCGGCACGAATGCTGCTCGGACCGGAGTCTGGAATTCGCAGCCGGGGCTGGATGGACTCACGCACACGCACCGCCCTCGAGATCCGCTCAGTGCGGGTCACGTTCCGTGCTGCCCTCCGCCACCAGGAGGTGCGCTCCGGGGCGCAGCTGCGAGACGCCCAGCGGCGAGCCATGGAGATGCTCGACGCCATCGCCGTGCGGATCGATCCGGAGCGCGACGAGGAGCTGCACCGGCTGCTGGAGCAGGCCCGTGGCGAGGTGAAGGAGGCGGCCGCCCCTGCTGAGCGCTGAACGCCGACGTTACCGCTCGCCGGGCTCCAGCTCCAGCGCCGCGGAGTTGATGCAGTAGCGCAGGCCGGTCGGGTCAGGCCCGTCGTCGAAGACATGCCCCAGGTGCCCGCCACAGTTCGCGCAGAGCACCTCGGTCCGCCGCATGAACAGGGAGCGGTCGGTCTCGGTCTCCACCGCCGAGGGATCGGCGGGCTGGTAGAAGCTCGGCCAGCCGCTGCCGGACTCGAACTTGGTATCTGCGTTGAACAGCTCCTGCCCGCAGCCTGCACAGCGGTATGTGCCCGGTCGGTGCTCGTTCCAGTAGCGCCCCGTGAAGGCGCGCTCGGTCCCCTTCTCGCGCAGCACCCGGTACTGCTCCGGGGTCAGCTCACGACGCCACTCAGCTTCGCTCTTGGTGGTCTCGTCCCTGGTCGTCTTGTCCATGCCGTCAGGGTACGACGCGGCGGTGAAGCGTGCATGAAGGCGGGGTTGGTCTCTCGGCCGAGGGCGATCCGTCGAACGTCGCATTCCCGAATCGGCCGATCTGCGCTGTCTCGGCCGCGAGGCGTCGCCGAGACTGGCCCTCATGGCAGTCACGCTCCAGCGTCCACAACCGCAGCACCGCCGGCACCTGCTGCTGGCCGCCACCGCCGTCGCCCTCGCCTCGACGGTCCTGCTGGCCGGGCTGCGGTTCGGCGTCCTCCAGCTGCCGGCCGATCCCGGCGCTCCCGGCCTCCCGGCTCCGACCGCCACGCCGGAGCCGACAGTCCGCCCAACGCCGACGCCGACGGTCTCTCCCACGCCGACCGCCTCTCCCACGCCGAGCCCGGTCCCGACGCCGGTGCCGACGCCGCGGCCGACGGTCGCCCCCGCGCCGACTCCCCCGCCGTCGACCGGCCTGCCGGCATGCCGCTACGACGACCTGCCGACGTGGTACACGTCGTACTCGCAGTGGGCGATCACCCTGCTCGACCCGATCTACCGGCTGCCGTCGGACTACTACCCGCCCGACCTCGTCGACACCTCCACGGCGGGGCTGAACAGCGGCTACCTGCTCCGCAGCCTGGCCGTGGACGACCTGCGGCAGATGATCCAGGAGGCACGCCTGCACGGGATCGAGCTGAAGGTCGTGTCCGGCTTCCGCAGCTACCAGCAGCAGCAGGCCACCTTCGACTACTGGGTGAGCGTCGGCGGCTACGAGGCGGCGCTGCGGACGAGTGCTCGCGCAGGACACTCCGAGCATCAGCTGGGCACCACGCTCGACTTCACCCACGTCGGCGGCAAGCTGCCCTGGGAGTACGCCGACTGGGCCGCCACGCCGGCCGGCTCGTGGATGAAGCACAACGCGTGGCGCTACGGCTGGGTGATGACCTACCCCGCCGGCGCCTCGGCGGTCACGTGCTACGACTACGAGCCGTGGCACTACCGCTACGTGGGGCCCGACCTGGCCCGCCAGGTCAAGGAGTCCGCGCTCACCCTGCGCCAGCTCCTCTGGCAGCTCCGCTAGCCCGCCAGGCGGCTCGCGCCATTTGACGCGGCGCAGTGGTCAGCGGACCATCCGCGGAGTCCACTCAGGAGGAGACCGCACGCTCGATCAGCTGCGGCGAGCCGCGAGCTGGCCGCTCCACCCGTTTCTGGCCGCGCTCTACCCGGTCGTGCTGGTGTGGGCGGTGAACCAGAACCAGCTGGTGCCGATCGGCGACGTACTGCCGCCGCTCGGCGTCGCCGTGGCAGGCGCCGCGGTGCTGCTGGGCATCGGGCGGCTGGTGTTCGGCGACCTGCCGCGCGCCGCCCTGGCAGCCACCGCGCTGATCGTGCTGTTCTTCACCTACGGGTACATGTGGGCGTGGGTCAGCGAGACCCTCCCCCAGGTCTTCCCGAAGCAGCGCTGGTTGGTCGCGACGTGGCTGGTGCTGGGGCTCGCCGCGCTGACCGCGGTACGCCTCTGGGGCCATCGGAGCTCGTCCCTGTCGGCCATGCTGAACGGCGTCGGCGTCTTCCTGCTGACCCTCAACCTGGTCAGCATCGGCGCCTACAACCTGGCCATCCGCGCCGATCGCGTCGTGGCCGGGCAGCCCTCGGCCACCGGGCAGCTCGGAGATGGAGCGACACCGGACATCTACTGGCTGATCATGGACCGCTACCCGTCTGCCGACGTGCTGGGCGAGTTCTACGGCTTCGACAACTCGCCCTTCCTCGACGCCCTGCGCGCTCACGGCTTCTACGTCGCGGATGACGCGACGGCGAACTACCTCAAGACCGCCCAGAGCCTGGTCGCCACCCGGGACATGGAGTACCTCGATATCGACGAGCTCCGGGCCGAGGCGGGGACGGAGGACGACTGGGGGCCCCTCTACCGCCGGCTTGGCGGGCCCTTCGCCGTCCAGCGGCTGCTGGCCGAGCGCGGCTACCTGTTCGCCTACATCGGCGGCTACTGGGGGCCGACCCACGCGAGCAGCGTGGCCGACCTGAGCCTGCGCTACGAGCGCACCAGCTCCGAGTTCCAGAACGTGCTGGTCGACACCACCGCCCTGCGTACGCTGGCGGGGCTGTGGGACGAGGAGCTCGACTGGCGGTATGAGCACTGGCAGATCAACCGCTACCAGTTCGGTCGCCTGAACGGCCTGGTCGACCTGGGCGGGCCGAAGTTCGTGCACGTCCACTTCACCGTGCCGCACCCGCCGTACGTCTTCCTCGCCGACGGCAGCTTCCAGCCGCTCGAGGACGAGCGCGCCCGCCCGTACGAGGAGAACTTCGTGGGCCAGGTGGAGTACGTGAACTCGCAGCTACTCGCGTTCGTGGAGCGGCTGATGGCCCTGCCGGCCGACGAGCGGCCGATCATCATCCTCCAGGCCGACGAGGGGCCTCGTCCGCCTCGCTACCGCGCCGATGAGTTCGCCTTCCAGTGGCTCTCCGCCACGGACGAGGAGCTTCGCCGCAAGTTCGGGATCCTCAACGCCATGTACCTGCCCGGCGTCGATCCCGAGGAGGCGGGCCTCTACCCCTCGATCAGCTCGGTCAACACGTTCCGGGCCATCTTCGGTGCCTACTTCGGGCTCGACCTGCCGCTGCTCCCCGATCGGCAGTTCGTGTTCACCAACCAGCGGCACATCTACGACGTGGTGGAAGTGACCGACCGCCTCCGCGCCGCACGCTCCGAGGCCGCTGACCGCGGCGGGTAGGGTCGGCCACTGGTACTGACCGGGTACTGGACCCGCGTACCGCTGCGTGCCAGACTTCTCGACCCTTGGAGCGGTAGATGCACGACGAGAGCTTGTTCGGGGCCTTCGGACCCGCCGCGATCGAGGCGACGGTGGGTTCCTCGCCGTACCCGCCCATCGGCGAGTACGCCTTCCTGTCCGACTGCGAGACGACGGCCCTGGTGGCGGCGAGCGGCAATGTCGAGTGGCTCTGCCTGCCGCGGATGGACTCGGCCTCAGTCTTCGGCTCGATCCTCGACCGCGACGCGGGCGGCTTCCGGCTCGGCCCGGCCGACGTCATGGTGCCGGCCGCTCGCCGCTACCTGCCCGGCACGCTGGTGGTCGAGACCAGCTGGGGCACGCCGACCGGCTGGTGCATCGTCCGCGACCTGCTGCTGATCGGCCCCTGGCGCCACGACGGCAAGCGCTCCCGCGAGCACCGTCGCGCACCGACCGACTACGACGCCTCCCACATCCTGCTGCGCATGGTCCGCTGCGTGAACGGCACCGTGCAGCTGGTGATGGACTGCGAGCCGGTCTTCGACTACGGCCGGCGCTTCGGCAGCTGGCGCTACACCGAGGACGGGTACCGCCAGGGCGAATGCGTCTGCGAGGGGCTGGACACGCGGCTGGTCCTGACCTCGGACATGAACATCGGCTTCGAGGGGCCACGGGCCCTGACGCGGACGATGATGAAGGAGGGCGAGGTCCGGTTCGTCGCCCTCTCGTGGGGCGGCGACGAACCGCCGCGCGACCACGAGGACGCCTACAAGCGCCTGGTCTGGACCGCCCACCACTGGCAGCACTGGCTGGCGCGAGGCCGATTCCCCGATCACCCGTGGCGCACCCACCTCGAGCGCTCGGCGCTCACCCTGCGCGGCCTCACCTACGAGCCGACCGGGGCGGTGATCGCCGCGCCGACCACCTCGCTGCCCGAGACGCCCGGCGGCGAGCGGAACTGGGACTACCGCTACGCCTGGATCCGGGACGCCACCTTCGCGCTGTGGGGCCTCTACACGCTGGGCTTCGACTGGGAGGCGAACGACT